>JBBQDI010000173.1:0-4486 GCA_038319505.1 Burkholderiales bacterium | reverse complement strand
GTCGGCCCCTTCGATGACTTTCATCTGTACACGCGTTCCATCGGCAAGCGGTGTCACCTTTTTATCCAGCCCAACGACTTCTTCATCGCTACCCGCAACCAGTATAAGGGTTGGCTTTTTGAGTTCGGGAATCAGGTGGGGCGTGTCGAGACGTGGATCCTGTCCGTAATAGGAAACAAAAGTGCTGGCGGTCGCGGTCGTGTCGCCGCAACTCATCAGTCCAATATGTTCGATCACGGCGCTGCCTTTCCCGGCCTCGACCAGCTTCCGTGCTTGTTGCAGCAATGGCATCAGCTGTTTCTGATATCGCTTCAGGTATATGGCGAGATTCGTGTTGTCCTCCGTGGCAGGTGCCATCAACACCACGGCCTTTACCCATTCGTCGTCACGCTCAGCCGCATAAAGCGCTGTCTGGGCACCGCCTCGCGAATGCCCGAGCAGCACCACTCGCTTGGTGCCTTGTTGTTTTAGCCAGTTCATCCATGCGCCGATTTCATCTACGGCATCATCGTTGAGGTGACGGTGGGTGATATTGCAGTCGACCATGCCGTGGCGATTGTTCAGGCCCAGACTTAGGTTGATGGCCAAGGTGGTGTAGCCGCGTGCCTTGAGCAGATTTTGAAGGTAACTGATAGTCTCCATGCCATGGTGCGCGAGTCCGCCGTGGGTCATGAGAATCGCGCCATCATTGATGGCGTTTGCCTGCGGCGAGTTCGAGATTGGCGTTAAGCGTCAGATCTTTGTAAGGCAAGCGTACTTCGTCAGCATGGACCGTGCTGACGGCAACGGCTACGCCCATGATGAATCCCGCAATACGTGACTTCAATCGAATGGAACAATGACCATCGGGGGATGAAAAAACAGTCGACACCATGCCGGACCTCGTGGGTGATTACGCCTGGAGTCCATTCTAGAGCGTGGGCAATGTACGAATAAAGTACAATGTTTCGACACAGACTGTAGATATTGTGGACATGATGAATATCACTTTGCAGCAGATGCAAACCCTGAATGCGGTGATCAGCCAAGGCAGCATTCAAGCTGGCGCCAGCTATCTCAACAAGACGCACCCCAGTGTAATCACCGTATTGAAGAAACTGGAAGACGAACTCGGGTTTGCGTTGTTTGATCGCTCCGGTTACCGCTCGGTGCTCACGGAGGAAGGGAAGACATTCCATAAAAGCGTGGTGCGGATTCTGGCTGACATGGACAAGTTGAAGAACCAGGTCATGCACCTGAAAGGCTGTGAGGAAAGTGAGCTCAATATCGTCGTGGGGGATATCACCCCCCTGCCGCAAACCCTGGCCGTTCTCCGCGAGTTTTCAAATTCATATCCACAAACCCGGCTCAATCTGTTTTTCGGAAATTTGTTTGGTCCGAATGAAAGTCTTTTGGATGGGGATGTTGACCTGATTATTCATCATGTCGACAAGTCGGATTCCCACTACGAGTATCGGGATTTTTGCAAGGTTGAGGTGGTGCCGGTTGTGGCACCCGGGTTTTTGAACATGCCGGTCAGCCGCTCGCTGCGTTATGTCGATTTGAACGGGCACACACAATGCATCATCAGGGATACATCCACCCACAGTGAGAAGCTGAACCGATTCGTACTGGATGACGCGCCCCACTTGACGGTAGGGGATCAATACACGAAGAAAGAAGTGATTGTGCAAGGCATGGCATGGGGCCATATGCCCTTGTTTTTGGTTGGGGAGGAGATCAAAAGCGGCAAGCTGATTTCTATCGCCGGAAAGTATGTCAAAGGCGTCACGCGTGAGATTGTGGTTGCCCGGCTGAGTGCAGTAGAGAAAGGCATCATGGCGGAACGTCTATGGCAATCGTTTTGAGTTTGGGGGGGCTTGGGTTTGGTCGCTGAAATTGAGTCAAGACAAAAGGAAGACACGGTGAGTGGCCCGTATCACGGTAGCTGTTTATGTGGTGCGGTGAAATTCGAGATCGATGCGTTTCTGCCGCAGGCGGCGCATTGCCACTGCTCCATGTGTCGTAAATTTCATGGTGCGGCTTTCGCCACGATTGCCGGTGTGCCCCGATCCGGGTTTCGCTGGGTTGCAGGGGAGACCGCTTTGAAAGCTTATACGGCGATTAACGGCACGACCCGAACCTTCTGTCGTCACTGCGGTTCCAGCCTGACGTTCTCAAGTCCGAACGCATCTCCGGAAGTCATAGAGATTGCGCTGGGCACGCTGGATGGCGATGTGCCGGTCAAACCTGATGCCCACATTTTCGTAGGTTCAGGCACGAACTGGACCACGCTGTGTGATGGGTTGCCTCAGTTCGAAGCCGGGCGCGACAGCGCAAGGGTCAAGTCTGGGTATGGCGACTGAGCGGTTGGGAATTAAAGAACCTCGGCTTATTCGTCGCGCAGCGCATCCACCGGGTTGAGCCGGGCGGCACGCATGGCCGGGACGACGCCGGCCGCCAGTCCGATCAGTACCGACACGACCAGTGCGCCAAGGGCGTAATCCCACGGCGTGTTGACCGGCAGACTGCTCACGCTGACTTTTAGCAGCCAGGCGATGCCGGAACCGATGGCCAGGCCGCCGAGCCCGCCCAGGGTGGACAGCACGGTCGATTCCATCAGAAACAGGGTGCGGATACGCGCCCGCGTCGCACCCAGTGCGGTGAGCAGGCCGATCTCGGCGACGCGCTCGGCCACCGCGATATGCATCAGCGTGACCATTCCCACCGCGCCCACCAGCAGTGAAATGCCACCGAGTGCAGCCACGGCAAAGGTCAACACATCGAGCACGGTGGTCAATGTGTCCAGCATCTGCTGCTGCGGCGTCAGGGTGAAATCCTCGCGGCCGTGGCGCGCGACCAGGATGCGTTTGGCGTCGGCCATCACCGCATCAAGGGGCGAACCTGGCAGGTAGGCGATATTGATTTCCATCACGCCCTCGCGATTGAAGACTTCGAGCGCGCGCGCGGTGGGAATGTAGACGGTGTCGTCGAGATCAAATCCCAGCACCTGGCCCTTGGGCGCCATCACACCGATGATGCGAAAACGCGATGCACCGACCTGCAAGGTGGCGCCGAGCGGGTTGGCGCTGCCGAACAGTTCGGTGCGCACTTTGGCGCCCAGGACCGCAAGGGCGCGCGGATTGCGTGGATCGTCGGCGGGCAGGAACTGGCCGACCGCCACGTGCATGTTGAAGGCGCGGGAAAAGTCCGGGCTCTCGCCGTAGACCGTCACGCGCCGGCTGCGGCCATGGGCGCGAATTTCCGCGTTGCCCATCACGCTGGCATTGATGTATTGCGCGTAGCGCGAGGTCTTCAGCGCCAGCGCGTCGTCTACCGTCAGCAGCCGTGAACTGCCGATGGCGCCGACCGAGGCGCCGTGGGTGCTGACCTTCCCCGGGGTGGCCGTGATGATGTTGGTGCCGAACTGGGTGAATTCGGACAGGACAAATTGATGGATGCCGTCACCGATCGAAGTGAGCAGAATCACCGATGCAATCCCAACCGCGATACCCAGAGCGGACAGGAAGGTACGCAACCGGTGTGCGGTAAGCGCGTGCAGGGCGAAGTGAAGGGTGTCCGCTATATTCATTTGCCGCTTAGCGCGTTGACGGGGTCGAGCTTGGCCGCGCGCGCGGCAGGCAACAGACTGGCCAGAATGCCGGTGATGAGGGCGGTGGAAACGCCCGCCACGCTGGCCCACACCGGCGGCCAGGCAGGCAGTTGCGGGTAGGCGAGGCGAATCATGAGTGCGCCGAACTGCCCCAGCGCGAAACCGATGGCACCGCCCGCCAGCGACAGCCATAGTGCTTCGGCAAAGAACAGGCGGCGGATATCGGAAGCGGGCGCGCCGATGGCTTTCAGCAAACCGATTTCCGAGGTGCGCTGGGCCACCGCCACCAGCATCACGTTCATCACCAGAATGCCGGCCACCGCCAGGCTGATCGCGGCAATGCCTGCCACCCCCAGCGTCAGCGCGCGCAGAATGCGGTCGAAGGTGGCGAGCACCGCATCCTGGGTGATGACGGTGACATCCTCTTCGCCGTCGTGACGCAGTTTCAGGGTGTGCTGGATGGCTGACTTGGCTGACTCGATGGCGTTGCGGTTGCGCGCCTCGACCAGGATGCGAAACAGCGTGGAGGTGTTGAACAATTCCTGCGCGTAATCGACTGGAATGATGGCGATTTCATCGGTATTGAAGCCCATCGACTCGCCCTGGGTGGCGAGCACGCCCGACACCATGAAGCGGCTGTCTCCCAGCCGGATGCGCTGGCCGATCACATTGCCATCTGGAAAAAATTCGTGCGCAAGCTGGCTGCCCAGCACGATTTGCGCGCTGCGTTCCGAGCCGTGTGCAAGAAAGCTGCCCTGCGACAATTTCATGTGCCGGATCGGCAGCAATTCGGCCGTGCTGCCCAGCACGGAGACCTCGCGCAAGCGCCCGCCGGCCGTGAGTTCGGCCACGCCTACATTCAGCGGCGCCAGCCGCCGAACCTGGGGTAGCAGG
>JBBQDI010000172.1:0-4488 GCA_038319505.1 Burkholderiales bacterium | reverse complement strand
GATATTGTGAATCCTGTGGCGTCGAAATCGGGCTGGAACGCATGCAGGCGCGGCCGACCGCGACCATGTGCATCGACTGCAAGACGCTCGAGGAGATTCGCGAACGTCAGGTCGCCAAGTAACCGTATCGCGTCAGGCCTGCAACCCGTCCTGGCATATTAGATTGCCCTGTATTTCACATGAGTTCATCCACGCTATGACACATACTGACGAGTTTGACCGTTACTACAATGGACTGCTTTACAGCGTCATGCGCTGGGATCAGTTGACGGCGTTCTGGCAGCATTTGGATGCCGGGGCGGGCTGGTATCTCTATGCGGTTGGCCAGGCAGTGCCGCAGGAACCTTCTGGCGCAGACAAAGTGGAACAGTTCACCCGCGAGATGGATGAGTTGCTGCGACGCGATCACCATGAGGATTATTGCGCGATTGTGTATGCGGATAATCTGGACAAGCCCAATTTCATCAAGATTTACGACCCCAATCACCTTGGAAGTTCATGTGGTTCCAGTTCGATGAAGTCTACGGTTTTGCCGGGTTGGTTAATGAGTCGCACCCCCCCACGCGAACTCGAGATCAGCGGTGTGGTGACAGGCCAGCGCAAACGCTGGTGGCAAACATTCCTGGGTAATTCAGCATAAAAAAACCGCGCCCGAGAGCGCGGTTTTTTGTAACCGGGAAGAATTACTTCATTGCCGGTTCAGCGGCGTCAGCTTTCTTCGAGTCGGCTTTGGCAACATGCTTCTTGGAAGAATGCTTCTTTGCCACATGTTTCTTGGGAGCAGCGGCGGGCTTTTCTGCGGCAGCCGAGATGGCAGCAGCAGGGCTGGCGGGAGCAGCAGGCGTAGCCTTGGCATCGACAGCAGCGATTGCGGACATGCTGAATGCGCCAACAATCGTCGCGGCGACCAGGGAAGATAACAGTTTGTTCATTGATTTCTCCAGTGTGATCATGAGTTGAAATGCAATCGCGGATTGCAACTGCATGACGATCACTATGCGCTGCCATGCTTACATGAATCTTACGGTTTATGGTTTGTTCGAGTTTTTATACGTAAGGAATGACGGGCTGGGGTGATCTGCCTTGGGCCACACTTTTTTTGAAATCAACTGCTCGTTAAAGATGGGTAGCCACTGTGTAAAAATTACCATTTCACGATAGGGCGACATAAAAAAACCGCGCTCTCGAGCGCGGTTTTCAGCCCCCCGAACAAATTACTTCTTGGCGGGTTCAGCAGGCATTGCCGGAGCAGCGGCAGTCGCTGCGTTGGTCTTTTTCGCATCAACCTTGGCAACATGCTTTTTAGCGGGAGCCGCAGCAGGTTTTTCTGCAGTGACAGCTGCCGGCGCAGCGGTAGCGGAGGATGCAGCGGCGGCAGCCGGTGCTGTGGCGGCAATGGCAGACATGCTGAAAGCGCCGACAATCGTTGCAGCGACCAGGGAAGACAACAGTTTGTTCATTAATTTCTCCAGTGTGATCATGAATTGAAATGCAATCGCGGATTGCAACTGCATGACGGCCACTATGCAGAGACTTGCTTACACGAACCTTACGAAATGCCACGGACCCGGTTTTTTATTCGTGAGGCCTGCCAGACTGGATCAACACACTTTATGTCAGACTTACGCCATGAAAATTCTGCTCGTGGAAGATGATCCGACATTGGGCGAGGCGGTCACCTTGGCAGCCCGCCAGGCGGGCTTTGCGATTGACTGGGCGCGTGATGGTGTGCAGGCTGAAAACGCGCTGACAGGGTACGCTTATGATGCCATGTTGCTTGACCTTGGATTGCCGAGGCGTGAAGGTCTTGAGGTATTGCGAAACTTGCGCAAGCGCGGTGAACCCTTGCCCGTCATGATCCTGACTGCACGCGATTCGGTGGAAGACCGGGTGCGGGGGCTGGATGCCGGGGCGGATGATTACCTGCTCAAGCCATTTGCGCTGGATGAATTGCTTGCGCGATTGCGTGCCTTGCTGCGTCGGGCGCATGGTGTAGCGGATACCTTGATACATATGGGGCGGCTGAGTTTTGATAGCGTCAAGCGACAGGCCAGCGTGGGCGAGACGCCGCTGGCCCTGTCCGCTCGTGAGTTGGAGGTGCTTGAAATTCTGCTGAATCATTCCGGGCGCGTGACGGCCAAGGAGGCGATTGCCGACCGATTGGCCGGCTGGGATGAGGGTGTGGGGGACAATGCGGTGGAAGTTTATATCCATCGGTTGCGGCGCAAGCTGGAGGGGGCCGGCGTGGCGATCCGCACCCTGCGCGGTCTGGGCTATCTGCTGGAAGCCGAGCGTTGAACGTGGGCAATCAGAAGAGCCTGCGGCGGCAACTGATAGTCCGCATGCTATCGATGATGTTGCCGCTGTTCATTCTGCTGTGGGCTATCGCCTATTTTTCCAGCCAGTATTTCATCAATGAAGCGTTTGATCGCTCCCTGATCCGGCGAACCTATGCGCTGGCGGACCGGGTAGAGGTGCTGCACGGCCAGGTACGTGTCGACCTCCCGATCGCGGCGCGTGAAATGATGGTGTTTGACCAGGAAGACCTGTTGTTCCACCGCATTGTCGATCCGCAGTCCCGGGTGATTGAGGGCGAGATCAACATGCCGCCGCTCCCGCGAAAGAAGGGCATCAACCCTGGCGAGTTGATCGTCTACGATGGCGTTAAGGATGGCGAGAAAGTACGGGTGGCTGCGTTTGCACTTTCGCTCAAGGGTACCAGCGCGAAGGGGGCAGCGCTGGTTCAGGTGGGGGAAACGCTGTCGCATCGTTCGGCAATGGCCGATCGCGCCACGTTGGCGATTGTGATTCCGATGTTGCTGATGACCCTGACCGCAGCGCTTGCCATTGCTTATGGCGTTGGGCGAGGTCTCGAGCCGGTGAGCCGGCTGCGTGACCGTCTATCAGGGCGAAAAGCATTTGATCTGAGCCCTTTTCCGCTTGAGGGCACCCCTGCCGAATTGCGGCCCTTTCTGGATGAAATCAATTCATTGCTGTTGCGCCTGTCCGAAGTGGTCGAAGCACAATCGCGCTTTGTTTCAGATGCCGCGCATCAACTGCGCACACCCATCGCCGGCATCCGCGCTCAGGCCGAAGCTGCGTTGGCGAGCGCGCAGCATGATGATGCGCAACATGCGCTGGTGCGTATTGCGCAATCAACCCAAACCATGGGCGATCTGGTCAAGAAGCTGCTCATTCTGGCGCGTGTCGATGCAGCAGAAAATACCCTGCATCTTACATCTATGGATGGCGTCGAGGTGGTGAGAGCGGTGGCGCGTGAATGGGTCCCCCAGGCGCTGGGAAAAGGGGTGGAAATTGGCTTTGAAACGAGTGACGTTGATGCGCCGATGATGGGAGACGCATTGCTGTTGCGGGAAATGTTGGCCAATTTGATTGATAACGCCCTGCGTTACGGCGGGACGCGGATCATGTTGACGGTACTGGTTGCAGCGGAGGGCGTGACGTGGTCAGTGACAGACAATGGCCCGGGCATTCCGGAGTCACAGCGGGCCGCAGTTTTTGCCCCCTTTCATCGATTGTCTGGCAGTGTGGATGGGGCCGGACTGGGCTTGACGATCGTGCAGCGCATAGCCCATTTGCACGGTGCGGTGGTGAGCCTTGATACGGGTGAGGGTGGGAAGGGACTGGCCGCCCGCGTAAAATTTCCTCCAATGCCAACCTGAGTACCCAATAAAAAACCGCGCCAATTGGCGCGGTTTCAAGTGAGGCAGTCTGAACTTAGTCAGCGTTGTTTTCCGGTGTTTCGCTTACGATGGCTACCGGTGTGGGCTCGGGCGCCTCCAGCAGCGCCTTCATCGACAGACGCAGACGACCTTTCTCGTCGGCTTCCAGAATCTTCACCTTCACGATCTGACCTTCTTTCAGATGGTCGCCAATGGCGTTGACGCGCTCGTGGGCGATCTGCGAAATGTGTAGCAGGCCGTCGCGGCCCGGCAGCACATTCACAATCGCACCAAAGTCCAGCAACTTGATGACCGGGCCTTCGTAGATCTTGCCGACTTCGACTTCAGCGGTGATTTCCTCGATGCGCTTCTTGGCGAGTTCGCCCGCTTCAATGCTGGTGCAGGCGATTTTCACGCTGCCGTCTTCCTGGATGTCGATCTGGGTGCCGGTTTCTTCGGTCAACGCGCGGATGACTGCGCCGCCCTTGCCGATGACATCGCGGATTTTTTCCGGGTTGATCTTCATCGCGATGATGCGCGGTGCGTAGGCCGACATTTCATGGGTTGCAGAAACCGAGTTCTTCATGATGTCGAGGATGTGCAGGCGGCCTTCTTTCGCCTGAACCAGTGCCGCCTGCATGATTTCCTGGGTGATGCCTTTGATCTTGATGTCCATCTGCAGCGCGGTTACGCCTTTTTCGGTGCCCGCGACCTTGAAGTCCATGTCGCCGAGGTGATCTTCGTCGCCGAGGATGTCGGTCAGCACGGCAAAGCGGTTGCCATCCTTGATCAAGCCCATGGCGAT
>JBBQDI010000171.1:0-4495 GCA_038319505.1 Burkholderiales bacterium | reverse complement strand
GCCAGGTCGGGCATGCCGTGATGGAACGCGGTGTCGAAGCAGGCCACCTGCAGCACGACAAAACGCGCCAGACACAGTTCCACCCCCATCAGGTTGCCCGGCAGATGCAAGGGCGCCAACGGAATCAGGTCATGCAGCCGCTTGATTTCGGCTGCATCCAGCATCCGCGCCGCATCGGCCACCTCGCCGCCGTGCACAAAGCGATGACCGACGGCATCCGGCACCTCGCCAGCCAAATCCTTCAGCAGCGCATCGAAACTGTCCTCGGGATGCTGGCCGATGTGGGGATAGCGCCAGTCTCGACGCGTGCCGTCGGCTCGAAACAGGCTGGCCTTGAGGCTGGATGACCCGCTGTTGATCGTTAGAATGGTTTGGCTCACTGCGGCCATTTCCAGTTGCGTATCTCGGGCATGTCTTCGCCGTGGCTGTAAATGTATTGCGTGTGTTCATTGAGTTTATCGCGCATGCGCTGCTTGATGTGAGCAGCCTGCCCCTGCAGCTTCGGCACCCGGTTGGCCACGTCCATCACCAGATGAAAGCGGTCGAGGGTGTTGAGCACCACCATGTCGAACGGCGTGGTGGTGGTGCCTTCTTCCTTGTAGCCGCGCACATGCAGGTTGCCGTGGTTGGTGCGCCGGTAAGTGAGCCGGTGGATCAGCCAGGGGTAGCCGTGATAGGCAAACATGATCGGCTTGTCGATGGTGAACAGGCTGTCGAATTCCTTGCTCGACAGGCCATGCGGATGCTCCTCCTGCGGCTGCAGCGTCATCAGGACGACCACGTTGATGAAGCGAATTTTCAAATCGGGCGTGAGCTGGCGCAGGATGTCAATTGCTGCCAGCATTTCCAGCGTGGGCACGTCGCCCGCTGCTGCCAGCACCACATCCGGTTCGCCATTCTGATCGCTGCAGGCCCACTCCCACATGCCGATGCCGGCGCCGGCGTGATTGATCGCGGCCTCCATATCGAGCCATTGCTGCTGGGGTTGTTTGCCGGCCACGATGACATTGACCAGGTCACGGCTTCTCAGGCACTGGTCGGTGACAACCAGCAAGGTGTTGGCATCCGGCGGCAGATACACGCGAATAATGTCGGCCTTCTTGTTCATCACATGATCGATGAAGCCGGGATCCTGATGCGAGAAGCCATTGTGGTCCTGGCGCCAGACGTGTGACGTGAGCAGGATGTTGAGCGAGGCGATCGGTCGCCGCCAGGGAATTTCGCCGCATACCTTGAGCCACTTGGCGTGCTGATTGAACATCGAGTCAACGATGTGGATAAAGGCTTCGTAGCAGGAAAACAGGCCATGGCGACCAGTCAGAAGATAGCCTTCGAGCCAGCCCTGGCAGGCATGTTCTGAGAGGATTTCCATCACCCGGCCATCGGGCGCGAGATGGTCGTCGTAACCGAAACGCTCAGCCATCCAGGCACGATCGGTCACTTCGAACAGTGCGCCCAGCCGGTTGGAACTGGTTTCATCCGGGCCGAACACACGAAAATTGTCGGCGTTGTTGCGCATCACGTCGCGCAGAAAAATTCCCATCGCCCGGGTCGATTCACCCAGCACGCCACCGGGTGCAGGCACGTCAAGCTTGTAGTCGCGAAAGTCCGGCAGCCGCAGGTCGTGCAACAGCTTGCCGCCGTTGGCGTGCAGGTTTGCCCCCATGCGCCGTTCGCCGCGCGGGGCGAGATCGGACAGTTCGGGTTTGAGCCGGCCATCGGCATCGAACAATTCTTCAGGCCGGTAGCTGCGCATCCAGACTTCCAGCAATTGAATATGCTCCCGCTTGCTCATGTCGCTGAACGGCACCTGGTGCGAACGCCAATAGCCCTCGGTCAGCTTGCCGTCCACTTCTTTCGGGCCGGTCCAGCCCTTGGGTGAGCGCAAGATGATCATCGGCCACAGCGGACGGCTGAGCTCGCCACCATCCCGTGCCTTGCGCTGGATATCACGGATGTCGGCCATCGCCTGGTCGACCGTGGCCGCCATCAACGGGTGCATGGCTTCGGGCACATCGCCTTCCACAAAATAAGGCCGGTATCCATAGCCCACGAACAGGCTTTCCAGCTCGGCATGAGGAATGCGAGCCAGCACGGTCGGGTTGGCAATCTTGTAACCATTGAGATGCAGGATCGGCAACACCGCGCCGTCGCGGCGCGGATCGAGAAACTTGTTGGAATGCCAGGAGGTGGCCAGCGGACCGGTTTCCGCTTCGCCGTCGCCCACCACGCAACATGCGATGAGGTCCGGGTTATCGAATACCGCGCCATAGGCATGGAGCAGCGCATACCCCAACTCGCCGCCCTCGTGGATGGAACCGGGCGTCTCCGGCGCGACATGGCTGGGAATCCCGCCAGGAAAGGAAAACTGTCGGAACAGCCTCCGCATGCCCTCCTCGTCCGAGGAAATATCGGGATACACCTCGCTATAGGTGCCTTCAAGATAGGTGTTCGCCACCAGGCCCGGGCCGCCATGCCCGGGGCCGGTGACATAGATCATGCTGAGATCATGCTGTTTGATCACCCGGTTAATGTGCACGTAGATGAAGTTCAAGCCAGGTGTCGTGCCCCAGTGACCCAGCAGACGCGGTTTGATATGCGCCCGTTCCAGTGGCTGTTTTAGAAGGGGGTTATCCAACAGATAAATCTGACCAACCGACAGGTAATTGGCCGCGCGCCAATACGCGTCCATCCGGTCGAGTTCTTCGGGCATGAGACCTGCAACGGGCGGACTCATTCTGTTTTCCTCACTATCAATGCATTGCTTCTGATACTAGGACATCTGCCACAACGCATTGGTTGCTACCCGGCCACTATTTCATCCACTGACACGTTCACTTGGTCCAGCGCGCCGCTGCCGTATCGTCGCTGACACGTGCGTCGACCCAGCGCTCGCCTTCCGAGGTTTCTTCTTTTTTCCAGAACGGTGCACGGGTTTTCAGCGCATCCATGATGAACTCGCAGGCTGCAAATGCTTCGCCGCGATGACTGCTGGCCACGGCCACCAGCACGATGGGGTCGCCCGGTAGCAAACGGCCGACGCGATGGATCAGGGTGACGTCGAGCAGCGTCCAGCGTGCTTTCGCTTCATTGACCAGCGCGGTGAGTGCCTTCTCGGTCATGCCGGGATAATGCTCCAGCGTCATCGCCTGCACGCCGCTGCCTTCGTTCATGTCGCGCGCCAGGCCGACAAAGCTGGTGATCGCGCCGATGTCGGTACGGCCGTGGCTCATCGCGTTGACTTCGGCGCCCAGATCGAACGCCTCGGTCTGGACCACGATTTTGATTAGACCCAGCTTCATCAAATCCGCATTCATGAATTCAACCTCCGGTCACCGGCGGGAAGATGGCGACTTCGGCGTTGTCGGTCAAAACGGTATCGAGCGCGACAATCTCCTGGTTAACCGCGACGCGAAAGGGCCGACCTGCCGCCAGTTCTTCCACCCACACGCCACCACGCGCCTGCAACTGCTCGAGCAGGTCAGCTGCTGTGGTGCCGATCAATTCCAGGTTTTCTTCAGCCATGCCAAAGCACTCGCGCAAGCGGGCAAAATAAACAACGCGCACCCTCATTTGAGCAGCTCCGAAAAGGGAATGAAGCGCACCCAGTCGCCCGGCTGCACGGTATCGCCAATCTCGAGATCCACCAGGCCATCGGCCCAGACGCACGAAGTCAGCACACCCGAGCTCTGATTGGGAAACAGCGCCAGCTTGCCATTGGGCTGCAGGCGTGCGCGCAGAAATTCTCGTCGTGCACCCGGCCGGGTCCAGACAAAGTCTGCCTGCACCGCAAACGCGCGGTACAGCACGTCAGCCACGCCCATGCGCTTCTGCAAAAACGGCCGCACGAACAGGCAAAAAGTGACGAAAGCCGACACCGGATTCCCGGGCAAGCCGATAAAGTCTGCATCACCGACCTGACCATAGACCACGGGTTTGCCCGGCTTCATGGCCACTTTCCACATTTCGACGCGGCCGAGTTTTTCGACCGCTGTCTTCACGTAGTCCGCCTCGCCCACCGACACGCCGCCGCTGGTGATGACGACATCGGCAACACTGGCAGCGCCAGCCAGTGCGACTTCGGTGGCTTCCAGCGTATCGGGCACGATACCGAGATCGATCAGCTCGCAGTCAAGATCATTGACCAGCCCGGTGAGGGTGTAACGGTTGGAGTTGTAGATTTGGCCGGGGGCGAGCGGTTTGCCAGGTGTCACCAGTTCGTCGCCGGTAAAAAAGCATGCGACTTTCAGCCGTTTGTACACCGGCACTTCGGCCAGACCGACCGAGGCGGCCAGCCCCATTTCCGCCGCGCCCATACGGGTACCGGCAGCGAGGATTTGCGCGCCGGCTTCGATGTCTTCGCCGGCACGCCGGATATTCTCGCCCGGGCGCGGCAGGGTGTTGACGATGACGTGGCCTTCAGCGGCGGTGCAGTCTTCCTGCATCAGCACCGCATCGGCACCTGGCGGCACCGGCGCGCCGGTAAAGATCCGCG
>JBBQDI010000170.1:0-4515 GCA_038319505.1 Burkholderiales bacterium | reverse complement strand
CAGTGGCATGGCATGAGCCGCACCGGGCTGGTGTCACGGCTTTATGCCCATGTGGAAGAACCGCTGCTGTCGATGAACAGCCAGGACATGCAACGCCGCAAGATGCAGGACGGCGATCTGGTGCGGGTGAAAAGCCGACGTGGCAGCCTCATCATCAAGGTGCAGGCGAGCGAGGAATTACGCGGCGGTCAAACATTCATTCCGATGCACTGGGGCGGCCGCTTCATGGCCGGGATGGGTGTCAATGCGCTGACGCTCGACGCATTTGATCCGGTGTCCAAGCAACCCGAACTCAAGCATGCCGCGGTGCAGGTGGAACCGGTCACGCTCCGCTATCGGCGGACGATCATGCGGCGCGGCGATGGCGCCACGTTGCTGCGCCTTGCCCAGCCCTATATTGGACGCTTTGATTACGCCAGCGCCGGACTCACCGGGCGCAACAACACCGTGCTGGTGTTTGAGACGGCAAGCGAAGGTCCGTTGCCCGAGTCGCTGGTGCAAGAAATGGATGCCACCTTCGGTCTGGATGATCCGCTGTTGACCATGAACTATCAGGACGCCCGTCGCGGCATCTGGAAAAAAGTACGGGTGGATGATGGTGTGATTACCGGCGCCCGCCTCTCGGGCGAAACCGCCGCACGTGACTGGATCAAGAATTTGATTGCCGAAGGGGCTTCGGCCATGGAGGTGCGGAACTGGCTGCTGGCGCCGGTCACGCAGCCTCCGGCGGGGAAGGCGGGACGTGGACGCATTGTTTGTAATTGCCTGAATGTGGCCGAGCCCGACATCGTCGGCGCGATTGCTGCAGGGGCTGACCTGGGCACACTGCAGGCCTCGCTTAAATGCGGCACCGAGTGTGGCTCCTGCGTGCCGGAACTGAAACGGCTGATTGTGGACCACCGGGTGGCCGCATGAGCTACGCCATGTTAAAGGACTCCGCTGCATGAGCTACGCATCGTTGATTTGTCAGATCGAAGCCGGCGAAAGCGTGGACTTTACCGAGGCGCGTGCGCTGGGTGCGGCGCTGCTCGATGGCGGGGTGCCGGATCTGGAAACCGCCGCTTTTCTGCTCGCGTTCAATCAGCATGATCCCGGGCTGGATGCCTGGCTTGGCCTGCATGCGGCGCTGGTCGATCGCCTGCCCGATTTTGTCGCACCCACCGGTTTGTATCGCACCGTGGTGCTGCCGGCTTATCACGGCGTGCGCGCGCATCCCCATCTGACGCCGTTGCTGGCGCTGTTGCTGAAAAGCTTTGGCATTCCGGTGCTGATTCATGGCGTGCTCGAAGGGGGCAGGGGCGTGGCCGCGGCCTACGTGCTGCGCGAGCTGGGCATCATGCCGTGCAGCACCACGGTGCAGGTCAATGCGGGGTTGCGTGAGGACGGGCTGGCGTTTGCGCCGGTGGCGTTGTTGAACCCCGGCCTGGCCTCCTTGCTGGCCTTGCGAGGGCGGCTGGGTATCGATGGCTGGGTGACGCGGCTGGTGGGACTGGCCGATGTGCTGGGCGATCGCTCAGTGCGTGTTACGCCCGTGTCGAGTGAAAAAGACATGGCCACGACACGCAATGTACTGGAAGCGCTGGGCGGCCATGCACTGCTGATGCAGGGCTGCGAGGGTGAAGCGTTTGCCAATCCGCTGCAGCGGCCCAACATGGTGCTGGTGCAGGACGGGCAGGGCCAACCCATCTACGAAGCGCAATCGACACCCTCCGCGCTGGCCGGTTTGCCTGCACCCGATGCCCGTGCAACCGGGGCCTGGATCAGCGAGGTGATGCATGACCACTTGTCGCTGCCCTTGCCGATTCGCAACCAGCTGGCTGCGTGTCTGTATGCCGCGGGCTATACCGAAGACCTGAATCAGGCGCGCGCGATTACCGCGATCAACGGATTCGGCCGGGTAGCTGCGTGAATTAAGTGCACGTTTTTCAGCGTGGCACTTTGGTGGTGCACGCCGCGCTTGGCAACGCCCAGGCCGAACATTTTACTGATTTAAAAACAACGATATAGACGCTGATTCCAACCTGGCATAGCCATTGCTATGTATGGGGTGAGACACGAATGGGTGATCGTTTTTTTTAAGCATAAATGTTTGGAGTGACGGGATGGATATGAGTGCACCCATGGACAAGGGTCCAAAGATGAAACTGGTGATGGTGGGCAACGGCATGGCCGGCGTGCGCACCCTGGAAGAACTGCTGAAGCTGGCACCTGACATATATGACATCACCGTCTTCGGTGCCGAGCCGCATCCCAACTACAACCGCATTCTGTTGTCGCCGGTGCTGGCGGGTGAGCAGACGGTGGATGACATCGTGCTGAACCCGCTCGACTGGTACAGCGACAACCACATCAACCTGCATGTCGGCAAAAAGGTCGTGAAGATCGACCGCAAGGCGCGCGTGGTCGAAGCCGAGGACGGCACCACCGCCGAATACGATCGCCTGCTGCTGGCGACCGGTTCCAACCCCTTCATCCTGCCGGTGCCCGGTGCAGACCTCGACGGCGTGATCAGCTTCCGCGACATTGCCGACGTCGATGCCATGGTGCAGGCGTCCAGCAAGTATCGCCATGCCGTCGTCATCGGCGGCGGCCTGCTCGGGCTGGAAGCGGCCAATGGTCTGATGAAGCGCGGCATGGACGTCACCGTGGTGCACCTGGGCCCGACCCTGATGGATCGCCAGCTCGACGAGCCGGCCGCGCGTCTGCTGCAGAAAAGCCTGGAAGACAAGGGTATGAAATTCCTGCTGCAAAAGCAGACCGCCGAACTGGTCAGGGGCGAATCGGGTCGCGTTGCTGCCATCAAGTTCAAGCCTGACCTGAGCAACGTCGAAGGTGACGGCGATTCCGCCCCGGCCGACCTGGTGGTGATGGCAGTTGGCATTCGCCCCAACACCGAACTCGCCGAATCGGCCGGCCTGCATTGCAACCGCGGCATCGTTGTCAACGACACCATGCAGACGTTCGATCCGCGCATCTATTCCATCGGCGAATGCGCGGCGCATCGCGGCATCGCATATGGCCTGGTCGCACCGCTGTTCGAGCAGGCCAAGGTATGTGCCAACCATCTGGCGCATTACGGCATCGGCCGCTACGTAGGCTCGATCACCTCGACCAAGCTCAAGGTCACCGGTATTGATCTGTTTTCCGCCGGCGACTTCACCGGCGGCGAAGGCACCGAATCGATTCTGTATTCCGATCCCATCGGCGGTGTCTACAAAAAGCTCGTGATCAAGGACAACAAGCTGGTGGGTGGCGTGATGTACGGCGACACCGTCGACGGCGCCTGGTATTTCTCGTTGCTGCGCGACGGCAAAAACGTCAACGAACTGCGCGACCATTTGATGTTTGGGCAGGACCATTGCGGCAACCTCGGTCACGGCGGCGTCAACAAGGCCGCCACCATGACCGACGACATGGAAGTCTGCGGCTGCAACGGCGTATGCAAGGGCGACATCGTCAAGGCGATTCGCGAGAAGGGATTGTTCACGCTGGAAGACGTGCGCAAGCACACCAAGGCGTCCTCGTCGTGCGGTTCGTGCACCGGTCTGGTCGAACAGATTCTGGCGGTGACCGCGGGCGGCGATTATTCCGCCACGCCAAAAACCAAATCGGTGTGCGGCTGTACCGATCACACCCATGAAGAGACGCGCGCAGCGATCAGGCAGAACAAGCTGCTGTCGATTCCGCAGGTGATGGAATTCATGGAATGGCGCACCCCCAACGGCTGCGCCAGTTGCCGCCCGGCGCTCAACTATTACCTGCTCTCCACCTGGCCGGGCGAAGCCGAGGATGATCCGCAGTCGCGTTTCATCAACGAGCGCGCGCACGCCAACATCCAGAAAGACGGCACCTACTCGGTGATCCCGCGCATGTGGGGCGGCATTACGACACCGTCCGAGTTGCGTCGCATTGCCGAGGTCGCCGAGAAGTACGGCATCCCGACCGTTCACGTGACCGGCGGCCAGCGCATCGACCTGCTGGGGATCAAAAAGGAAGACCTGCCGAAAGTGTGGGCTGACCTCGACATGCCATCCGGCCATGCCTACGGCAAAGCACTGCGCACGGTGAAAACCTGCGTCGGCTCAGAGTGGTGTCGTTTCGGTACCCAGGATTCGACCCAGATGGGCATCGATCTGGAAAAGGCCTTCTTCAAGATGTGGGCGCCACACAAGGTCAAGCTCGCGGTTTCCGGTTGCCCGCGCAACTGTGCCGAAGTCGCGATCAAGGACGTTGGCATCATCGGTGTCGATTCCGGCTGGGAAATTTATGTGGCCGGCAACGGCGGCATCAAGACCGAAGTCGCGCAGTTCCTGGTCAAGGTCAAAACCGATCTGGAAGTGATGGAGTTCTCGGGTGCCTTCCTGCAGTTGTATCGCGAAGAAGCACGCTATCTCGATCGCACTGTGCACTACGTCGCGCGCGTTGGTCTCGACTATGTGAAGAAGAAAATTCTCGATGACAACGAAGGTCGTCGCGCGTTGTACGAGCGTCTGGTGTACGCATTGTCGATCGAGC
>JBBQDI010000169.1:0-4525 GCA_038319505.1 Burkholderiales bacterium | reverse complement strand
ATGCCGCGCAATTGCACCAGATTGGCCTGCAGGTCATAAAGGCGGGCGGTAATGCTGCGGCTGGCATATAGCACCTCGCGCCCGGCCTCGGACAGTAAAATTTTCTTACCTAGCTGTTCGGTGAGCGGCATGCCCAGGATTTTCTCGATGCCGCGTACCTGCATCGAGACGGCAGGTTGGGAGAGATGCAATTCCTCGGCCGCCCGGGTAAATGAAAGAAGCCGGGCGACGGCTTCGAATACGCGGAATTGGCGAAGCGTCAGTCGGCGCATTAATGCATAAGTCGAATGATATGGTTTTGATTATAACAATTTAATATTAATTATGTTTTACTGTACGTATAGTATGCCCCTGTCGTGATCAGGGGATTTGACTCCTGACGCTTTGTTTATCTACCGCAGGAGTCATGCAATGGATCAATCAGCACGTTATTCCGACCTCAGTCTGAAAGAGGAAGATCTCATCAAGGGTGGCAAGCACATCCTCGTCGCTTACAAAATGAAGCCGAAGCCCGGGTTTGGCAGCTATTTGTCCTGCGCCGCCCACTTCGCCGCCGAGTCGTCCACCGGCACCAACGTCGAAGTTTCCACCACTGATGACTTCACCAAGGGTGTCGACGCGCTGGTGTATCTGATCGACGAAGCGACCGAAGACATGCGGATCGCCTACCCGATCGAACTGTTCGACCGCAACATCACCGACGGCCGCATGATGATCGTCTCCTTCCTGACGCTGGTGATCGGCAACAACCAGGGCATGGGCGACATCGAGCACGCCAAGATCCATGACTTCTACATGCCCGAGCGCGCCATCCAGCTGTTCGATGGCCCGGCCAAGGACATCTCCGACATGTGGCGCATCCTCGGCCGCCCGATTGTGAACGGCGGCTACATCGCCGGCACCATCATCAAGCCGAAACTGGGTCTGCGCCCCGAGCCATTCGCTCAAGCCGCTTACCAGTTCTGGCTGGGTGGCGACTTCATCAAGAACGACGAACCCCAGGGCAACCAGGTGTTCTGCCCGGCCAAGAAGGTGTACCCGCTGGTGTATGACGCGATGAAGCGCGCCCAGGATGAAACCGGCCAGGCCAAGCTGTTCTCCGCCAACATCACGGCTGACGACCACTACGAAATGTGCGCCCGCGCCGATTTCATCCTGGAAGCCTTCGGCCCGGATGCAGACAAGGTCGCGTTCCTGGTCGACGGTTTCGTCGGCGGCCCCGGCATGATCACCACCGCTCGCCGTCAGTACCCCAGCCAATATCTGCACTACCATCGTGCCGGCCATGGCATGATCACCTCGCCCTCCGCGCTGCGTGGCTACACCGCTTTCGTGCTGGCCAAGATCTCCCGCCTGCAAGGGGCGTCCGGCATCCACGTCGGCACCATGGGCTACGGCAAGATGGAAGGCGAGAACTCGGACAAGAACATTTGTTACATGCTTGAGCGTGACGAATGCCAAGGTCCGGTCTACTTCCAGAAATGGTACGGCATGAAGCCCACCACTTCGATCATCTCCGGCGGCATGAACGCGCTGCGTCTGCCCGGTTTCTTCGAAAACCTGGGCCACGGCAACGTCATCAACACTTCCGGTGGCGGCGCATACGGTCACATCGACAGCCCCGCTGCCGGTGCGATCTCGCTGCGTCAGTCGTATGAGTGCTGGAAGGCCGGCGCTGATCCGATCGAATACGCGAAAGAGCACAAGGAATTTGCGCGCGCATTCGAGTCCTTCCCGGGCGATGCCGACAAGATTTTCCCCGGCTGGCGTGAAAAGCTGGGCGTGCACAAGTAATCAATTTGTGTGCTGAGCAGCAAGAAACGCCTCCGGCTCGCTGGGGGCGTTTTTCTTCCCGGACAAGATCCCTTTTTTGTCTCACGGACAAGGAAAAACCATGACCGACAAAGACCAATACACGATTCAACAAGAACCGTTCTACCAACAGCAAAGCAACGAAGTTGAACTGTACGAAGCCGCCTACCGCAACCGCCTGCCGGTGATGGTGAAAGGCCCGACCGGCTGCGGCAAATCGCGCTTCATCGAATACATGGCGTGGAAGCTCGGCAAGCCGCTGATTACCGTGGCCTGTAACGAGGACATGACTGCCAGTGATCTGGTCGGGCGCTATCTGCTCGAAGCCAACGGTACCCGCTGGCTCGACGGTCCGCTCACTACCGCTGCGCGCATCGGCGCCATCTGCTATCTCGATGAAATCGTCGAAGCGCGCCAGGACACCACCGTGGTCATCCACCCGCTCACCGACCACCGTCGCACCCTGCCGCTCGACAAGAAGGGCGAGCAGATCACTGCGCATCCCGATTTCCAGCTGGTGATTTCCTACAACCCCGGTTATCAGACGTTGATGAAGGACCTCAAGCAGTCGACCAAGCAGCGTTTCACCGGTTTCGATTTCGATTACCCGAGCGCCGAACTGGAAACCCAGATCGTGGCGCAGGAAACCGGCGCCGATCCCGCGATGGCTGCCCAGCTGGTGAAGATCGGCGGCGTGGCGCGCAGCCTCAAGGGGCACGGTCTCGATGAAGGTATTTCCACCCGGCTGCTGGTGTATGCCGCCACCCTGATCAAGGATGGCGTGGCGCCGCGCGACGCTTGCCGCATGGCGCTGGTGCGGCCGATCACCGATGACGCCGACATTCGTGACACGCTGGACCACGCCATCGACGCAACCTTCGCCTAAGACTCGAACGTGACCACCGAAACCGAATACCAGCATCCGCTGATGGTTGCTTACTGGAAGCAGCTCGACACCCGCTTCCCGCAGATCGAGGCGGTGTTCGAAGACTGCATGGCCGAGGCGGTGGAGTTGCTGACGCGCGAAGGGCTCGATGCCTACCTCGAAGCAGCCCGTATCCTGGGCAAGCTGGGGCGCGGGGTCGAGCCGATGCTGGCATTTCTGGAAGGGTGGCCCTCCGCCGCAAAAGCCGTGGGCGAGGCCGCATTGCCGTTTGTCATGGACATCGTTCAAGCGATGCAGAAGTCGCCCAATAGCGATGCCATGACGCCCTTTCTGGAAACGCTGGCACCGGTGGCGCGTCGGCTGCATTCGCTGGAGCGGATGCAGCGCTATCTGAAGATCACGCTGGATTTCATGGAGCGCACGACGGGTTCCATCCACGGCCACCACACCACGTTTCCCAGCCCTGGCTTGCCTGAGTTTTTCGCCCAGGCGCCGTTCCTGCTCAGCCAATTGAGCCTGGTTGGCGTGAAAAACTGGGTGGAATACGGCATTCGCAATTACGCCACCCATCCGGAGCGGCAAAAAGATTACTTCACCATTCAGTCCGCAGACAGCCATGCGGTCCTGCAGCGCGAACGGCATGGCACGCTGTTCATGGATGTAGAGCGCAAGCTCGACCTTTACCTGCGCGGACTCTGGCAGGACAGCGAGCAGTTGGTGCCGTATTCCACCGCGTTCGACGAACTCCGCAAGCCGATTCCGTATTACGACAAGCTCGGCATCCGGTTGCCGGACGTGTTTGACGACGCGGATGGGGTCAGTGGCATCGACCGTTACCGCGCCGTACTCGCGCACATCGTGGGTCATCGCCGCTGGACCGAAGCGCAGATCGCCGACAACTGGAGCCCGTTCCAGCGCATGGCGGTAGAGTTCTTCGAAGACTGCCGTGTCGAGACCCTGCTGATCCGCGAATACCCCGGCCTGCGCCGACTGTTCCTCGCGCTGCATCCGCATCCTCTCGAAGATGCCTGCGATCCGGAAACGACTTCCTGCCTGCGTCACCGGATGGTGATGCTGTCGCGCGCGCTACTCGATCCGGATCATGGCTACACCGGCGTCGACCTGCTGGATTTTGTGCAACGCTTCCACGCGCTGATGGCACCAGGTGAATCGGAGCAGCGTGAGTCCAGCACCCAGGAAATCGCTGCACTGGCGTTGAGCTACGTGGCCAAAACGCGACTCCAGAGCGACCAGTTCGCCAAGGTTCACTTCGACAACACCGTGGTGGATTACCGTGACGACAACCGTCATATGTGGAAATTCATCGAGGAAGGCGACGAAGAAGAAGCCTTCGACGAAAAGAAAAAGCGCGAGCCCGACGCGGAAATCAAAGGCCTGCCGCCGCGCCATTACCCCGAGTGGGATTACAGCAGCCAGACCTACCGTCCGGACTGGGTTAGCGTGTATGAGGCATTGCATCCCAGCGGCAATGCGGCCGACATCGACCGCCTGCTGGAAAGCATGGCGCCCTGGCCAAACGGCTGAAGCGGATGCTCGACCTGTTGAAGCCACAGAACAAAGTGCGCATCCGTTACCAGGAAGAAGGCAGCGAACTCGACCTCGACGTTGCCATCCGTTCGCTCATCGATTTCAAGGGTGGCGCCACCCCCGACCCGCGCATCAACATGAGCCACCGCACCGATGGCCGTGACATTACCGTGTTGCTGCTGCTGGATTTGTCGGAATCGCTCAACGAAAAGGCGGCAGGCTCCGAGCAGACCATACTCGAATTGAGCCAGGAAGCGGTTTCGCTATTGGCCTGGGCCA
>JBBQDI010000168.1:0-4538 GCA_038319505.1 Burkholderiales bacterium | reverse complement strand
AAAAGCCTGCCGAAAAACACGCCGCAGAAAAACTCATTTACGGGTTTCATGCCGTGCTGGCACGCTTGCGGCAAGACCCCTCCGGCGTACTGGAAATCTATCTCGACCTCACCCGTCGCGACGCACGGGCACGTGATCTGGTCAAGCAGGCCAAGGACAACAAGGTCGGGCTCGCACAAGTGGAAGCCGACCGCCTGAATCGTCTGGTCGGAAAATCGTCGAATCACCAGGGCGTCGTCGCTCGCGTCAAGCCGGTTGCGCTAACGCATTCGCTCGACGAGGTGCTGGAAAACATTAAGGGCCCGCCGTTGCTGGTCATCCTCGACGGCATCACCGATCCGCACAACCTTGGCGCCATCATGCGTTCAGCCGATGCTTTCGGCGTGCACGCTGTCATCGCGCCGAAGGACAACGCCGTCGGCATCAACGCCACGGTGGAAAAGGTCGCCTCGGGTGCCGCCGAAACCGTGCCCTACATCATGGTCACCAATCTGTCGCGCACCATCGAAGAACTCAAGGAACACAACATCTGGGTCATCGCCACCGACATGGACGGCGAACTGCCCTTGTCCAAAATCGACCTCAAGACCGGCATCTCCTGGGTGCTGGGCGCCGAGGGCACGGGCATCCGCCGCCTGGTCAAGCAAAACTGCGATCAGGTCGCGCGCATTCCGATCGGCGGCACCGTGGAAAGCCTGAATGTCTCGGTGTCGGCGGCGCTGTGTTTGTATGAGACGGCGCGGCAGCGCGGGGTATGAGACATTCTCAGTGCACGGCCGTAGTCTGTTCCTGTTCTTGTTTGGTGTCGGCATAACCAGAAAATCTGCGACATAGACGGGTCTGGTTGATAGACACCAAGGCGGCAGGGCTATCCAGCCCAGCCTGCATAGCTGGATAAGTGGATGATTTAAGTTTAGGTAAAGCGACTTCAAAATCACGCGCGTGGCCGAAATCAAGTCACGAATTCAGGGGGACAAGCGCGTGCCGCCACGCTCAAACGACCACATATCAATATGTTGAAATACTCTGCACTTTATTACGATGAGAGACTTCTGCTCAAGGTTTCGCCATTGCTCTGGCTTTCCATCCTTTATGCGATCCGACATTTTTTCATTGTAGGCGCGGCGGTACTGATGCCATTGGATATCGTCTCGATACCTTGGCTTAATTTGCAAGCAAACGCTTATCTCATCCTTACGGACATACCTGCCGTGCTCGTATTGCTTGCCATCGGGCATCGGATCTCCAGCGGATTGAAATTCATGCGCCGGGTTTGGATGCATGGCCGCTGGCTGCTGATAGCTTCCTATGTGACGGCCATCGCAGCATTTACCTACGTGAACAAAGAGATCATGACCGACCCTTCCTCATGGGATTTTCCGGATGGGACGCTCGTACTCATCATTGATCTTGCCTTTGCCGGATATTTGATAGGCTCTGGACTGGTTCGGGACATTTTCAAGGATTTCCCGGAGCTAACCGAATCGCTCAAAAAATAAAGCCATGAATACATCGTTGCTTCTGTGGGGCCTACTGTTCAGCTCGATCGGGCTGGGGTTTTTTATCTATGGCAAGAAGCAGAAGGCGGTCGTTCCCCTGTTCAGCGGGCTGGGCCTGATGATCTACCCGTATTTTGTTTCCAACACGATTCTGCTGGTCGCGATTGGGGTCGCACTCATGGCGTTGCCCTATTTCGTCAGGGTTTAGCGGGGGTGGCGTAGCTACCGGGTCTTCACGTTAAAGCCTAAGCTTTCAAGCAGCACTAATCGCTCCAGCTCCTGCAAGTGCAACAGGCGTGCCGCTGCTTTGTCACGCGCGTCATCACTCTTCCCAAGACGCATTCAAGATCGACCGGTGGTGTTGCCATCAGGAAAGGGTCGGGCGCGTCATTTATCAAACGGAAGTCGATGAATTGCATGACTTAAAGTCGTTCATCTATGCCCGGTCCATTTTTTATCCACAGTAGTAAAAATGAACTATGTTGAATTACCTGCTTGATTCGTTCTGGGAAACCCGGGATCAAGCCATTACCCACTGGGCGATTCACTCAAGGAGAAGGATGATGCGTACTCGGTTGATGATTGCAGCGATGATGGCGGCCGCTCTGGCCGCACCGCAGGCCTTGGCACAAGTGCCTGCCAAGGGGGGCAAAATGGTGACGCCTGTGACCAGTGATGCCGATATGGACAAGTATTACGCGGCGATGCAGGAACGGTATAAAAAAATGCAGGATCAGATGGATCGTTTGAGCAAGGCGAAAGATCCCAAAGAGCGCCAGAGAATTCTTGAAGAGCACTGGAAGGTCATGCATGAAGGAATGGATACGATGATGGGCCGTGGTGGCATGGGGCGCGGCATGATGATGGGCGGCAGGGGATTTGGGGCAGGCATGGGTCCCGGAGCTGGCATGGGCCCCGGAGCTGGCATGGGACCCGGAGCGGGTATGGGACCCGGAGCGGGTATGGGGCCCATGTCCCCGGACATGATGAATCAACGCCAACGCCACATCGAACAACGCATGGACATGATGCAGATGATGATGGACCAGTTGATGCAACACCAGGGCATAAGCGGCCAGATGCCCGGCGCCAAATAAACCTGGCTGACTTCGTGACTCGCGCCCCGGAAAAACCGGGGCGTTTTCATTCAAGCGTCAGGGGAGCGATTCACTCCAGTTCCTGTAAGCGCAACAAACGCGCCGCCTCTTCGTCACGCGCGTCGTCGATCTCCCGCATCACGCCTTCCAGATCAACCGGCGGCAAGCTGCTTTCGAACAGGCCGGTGAGTTCGACCTCGGGATGCAGGTTGCCGTGTTCGTACAGTGCCCAGATTTCCCGGGCGTATTGCGTGGTCAACAGTGACGGCGCGTATTGGCCGAAATAGGTTCTGAGGTTGTTCACGTCGCGCGTCAGCATGGCTTGGGCGTGATTGTTGCCGGCGGCGTCGACGGCTTGCGGCAGGTCGATGATCACCGGGCCGTCTGCGCTTACAAGGATGTTGAACTCGGACAAGTCGCCATGGATGACCCCGGCACACAGCATGCGCACCACTTCCCTCATCAGACTGGCGTGGTGGGCGAGGGCCTCGTCTTCTGTGAACGATACATCGTTGAGCCGCGGCGCGGCATTACCGTCGGCATCGGCCACCAGTTCCATCAGCAACACGCCTTCGTGGAAGTTGTACGGCGTGGGCACGCGTACGCCGGCGGCGGCCAAGCGGTACAGCGCATCGACTTCGGCGCTTTGCCACGCGGCTTCCTGCGCCTGTCGGCCAAATTTGGTGCCTTTGGCCATGGCACGCGCCTGGCGGCTGTTCTTGGTTTTGCGGTTTTCGGTGTAATCGACGGCCTGGCGGAAACTGCGTTTGTTGGCTTCCTTGTAGACCTTGGCGCAGCGGATATCGTCACCGCAGTGAACGACGAAGACCATGGCTTCCTTGCCACTCATGAGTTGGCGCACGACGCCGTCGATCAGGCCGTCTTCCAGCAGGGGTTCAAGTCGCTTGGGTATTTTCATGGATTGAAGTGAAGGGCGGGTTTTAGCCGCGCACCTTGCGATAGGCTTCCAGCAGGCGCTGGTGAATGGCGCTGCCTTCGAAGTCGTGGCCCAGTTTGGTCAGTCCGAAAAACCGTTCCTCCTGATTGAACAGCGCGAGTGCCTGGTGCAGGGTATCGGCACCATACATCAGCGTCAGTGCGGCCTCGAAGGGGTTGGGATCTTCGAGCTGGATAAGGTCGGCGATGCAGCGATACACCTTCAGGCGCGCTTCGCTGCGCTGGCCGTATTGGGCGATCCAGGTGCAGCCTTCCAGAATGGCTTCGTCGTCGCCGATGGCAAGCGCAAGCAGCAGCTTGATTTCACCGACGCGGATGTCGGTCCAGGGTGAACCGGCATCGGGTGCCAGGCCGATCAGGACGGTGACCAGGCGGTCGTCGGCCAGTTCCAGTTCGACCATCAGGTCGAGCAGTTCTGCACATTCCTCGACAGTCAGTTCGGGCAGGCGCGCGAGTGCCGGGCGGATCAGGTTGCCCACGCTGTTGTTTTCGAATTCGAGTTCTTCAGCCGGGTAAATCTCGGAGACGCCGGGTACCAGAATGCGGCAGGCGTAGACGCCGAGATGTTCGAAGTCGGCGATGTAAAGATCGTGTCCTGCTTGATGCAGCGCCTCGACCGACCATGCGTAGTCTTCTTCGGTGGTGGTGCCGAAGTTCCAGTCGACGAAGTCGAAGTCAGGTGTGTCGCGCAGGAACTGCCAGGAAATCACGCCGCTGGAATCGACGAAGTGGATTTCAAGATTTTGCGGGTCGGCGATTTCGGTGTCGTCGAAGCCGGGGGCCGGGAAGCCAGCGAGTGAATCGAGCGCGCGGCCTTGCAGCAGCTCGGTCAACGCGCGTTCCAGTGCCACCTCGAAGCGTGGGTGGGCGCCGAAGCTGGCAAAGCAACCCTGGTCATGGGGATGCAGCAGCGTGACGTTCATCACCGGATACTGACCGCCGAGCGAAGCGTCCTTGACCAGAATGCCGAAGCCGGCTTCGCGCA
>JBBQDI010000167.1:0-4539 GCA_038319505.1 Burkholderiales bacterium | reverse complement strand
CATCAGCGACAGCAGCAGTGCAGAAATACCGATGATGGGCGCGGCGGCTTCCACGCCAGAAATGAAGCCTTTGGCGCCGGCAACCAGCAGGCCCAGACCCAGCGCCAGCTGCACGATGATGAAGAACAGGTTCTGCGGCAGGCCCAAGCGGGTCAGCATCATGGGGGATCCGGCCTCAGTGGCATGGCCGTCTTCGACCAGCTTGGCCGATGCGCGCAGGGTCAGCATCACGTAGACGAAGTAGATTATGACCGTGACGAAGGCGAGCGCGACGCGCACCCAGCCGTCACCATGCGGGATAAACATGGCGACGAAAGCCAGTGTGAATGCCATCAGGAAAAAATCGAGATCGCGCTTGAGACCCGTCCGCTCCGGGTTGAAATGGCCCTTAATCCCGCGTTTCTTGAACACGGCCACACTCAACAGGGACAGTGACAGCGTCGACAGCATCAACGGCGCGCCGAGTATGGCGCCGACGCCGATTTCCTCGTTGACGGCCGCGTTGCCGGTTCCGGCAAAAATCGCCAGCAGTGGCACCAGGGTTTCGGGCATGGCGGTGCCGACCGCGGCAAACAGCGAACCGGTGACGCCTTCGGAGATGTTGAGTTTTTCGCCAAGATGTTCGAGCGCGTTGACAAAGACTTCTGCCGCCACGAGGATGATCAGCAGATAGCCGAAGAGTTCGAGAAACAGCATGAGCGCCAACCTGGACGAAAACCGAGAGTCTACCAGCATGAACGCACCCAACCCGACCCGCTTCGAACGTCTGGCCGAGGGCGAATTTCATACCCGACTCGCCGCCACCTCCGGCGTGGCCGTGGTGTTGTTCAGCGCGCCCCACTGCGGCGCGTGCCGCACCTGGAAACACTTGCTGCCAACGGCGCTAGCGGATCAGGCCCGTACGTTTTATGAGGTGGAGGTTAGCGAGGCCACCGGGGTGGCGCGCTATTTCGACATTTTTCACCTACCCACGATTTACCTGTATCGCGACGGGCAGTTTCATGCCGAGCTGCAGTGCGAGGCACGCCTTGATGCAGTCCAGCGCGCAGCACACACGCTGCTGGCAGCATTGCCTCAGGACGAGCCCTAAGAAACCGCGCTTATTTATTCACCCTCGCCGTCATTGCGAGCGCAGCGCGGCAATCCAGAATGTTCGTTTAATCAGTGCGCTGGATTGCTTCGCTTCGCTCGCAACGACGGCGGGTTGCAGCCCGGCTTAAAGCAGCGCGCGCCCCACGAAGACCACCACGATCGTGATCAGCCCGATGCTGAGGTTGACGCCGATCAGCATGCGAATCTGGCCCAACGCGGCACCACCAGCCTTCCAGTTCTGTTCGGCCACAGCCCGCTTGAGTTTCTTGTAGGGTGCAAAAAACACGTGCGCAAATAGCAGCATCATCACCACGCCCAGTGCCAGCATGGCCATCGCATAGTGCGGTGCCGACGCACCGCCGATCTTCATCAGCATGTAGAGGCCAGTCAGCAGAATCAGCACCACCGACGCCCATACCCAGGGGAAAAACTTGCCGAACACGCCGGCCCACAGCGTGAGGCGCTGCGGCGGTTCGAGTACGCTGGCGGCCACCGGGCGCAGCGCCATATAGGCGAAGAACATGCCGCCCACCCAGACGACGATGCTTAATACATGCAACAGCAGGGTCAGGTTCACAATATTTCCTTTCAGAATAAAACAATTTGATCGAGTACGCGTTTGACCGGCGCAAAGCTGCGGCGATGCTGCGGGCACGCGCCGTGGGCTTTCAACGCAGCCATGTGCACCACCGTACCGTAGCCCATGTGCCGGTTAAACCCGTAAGCAGGAAAGTCTTCGTGCAGCTTGCACATGAACTGGTCGCGTGAGGTCTTGGCCAGGATCGACGCCGCTGCAATCGACGCCACCTTGTCGTCGCCCTTGATCACGGCCTGCGAGCGCCATGCCCATTTGGGGCAACGGTTGCCATCGACCCATACAACGTCCGGCGCACGATCCAGCCCCGCCACGACACGCTGCATCGCCAGCAGGGTGGCCTGCAAAATATTCAGTTGATCGATTTCCGCCACGCTGGCTTCGGCTACACACCATGCAATCGCATGCTTGCGAATTTCATCCGCCAGGTGTTCGCGTGCAGCGGCGGTCAGTTTTTTCGAATCACGCAGGCCTTCGATGCGCTGATCGGGATCGAGCATGACGGCCGCAGCCACCACTGGACCGGCGAGTGGGCCCCGACCCGCTTCGTCCACGCCACACAAGCCCAGTGGCCCCCAGTGAAGTTCGATGTGTGTCATGAAAGATAAGGCTGCAGGGCTTCGGCAATACGCGCGCTGGCGCCCTGCCGCAGGCTCAGGTGCAGGGTGCGAAACGTTTCATGCAATTCAAGTCGGCGCGGCGCGTCGTCGAGCCAGGCCAACACATCGGTGGCCAGGGCTTCTGGCGTGGCGGCATCCTGTATGCGTTCGGGCACCACAAAATCGCGCGCCAGGATATTGGGGAGTCCAACCCATGGCTGCAATGCTTTGTTCAGCATCATGCGCGCAGTGAGCGCAGGCACGCGATAGGTAATCACCATGGGCTTCTTGAACAGCGCCGCCTCGAGCGTGGCGGTACCCGACGCCACCAGCGCCACATCGCACGCCGCCAGCGCGGTGTGTGATTGCCCCGTCAGAATGTGCAAGGGCAGTTCCAGACCGTGTGCCGCCTGACGCACCAACTGGGCGGCCGCCGCGCTCGCGGCGGGGACAACAAACTGCGCATCCGGGTGACGTTTCAAAATGAGCATGGCCGCGTCGAGCATCAGACGCGCGTGGCGTGCCACCTCGCTCAGCCGACTGCCCGGTAGCAGCGCGATGACCGGACCGGATGCCAGACCCAAAGTTGCGCGCGCAGCAGCTGTATCAATCTCCAATGGAATGACATCCGCCAACGGATGGCCCACATAGGTGACGGGGATGCCGGCGTCCTGATAAATCTTCTCTTCAAATGGAAACACTACCAGCATGTGTGACACTGCCTGCTTGATGCGGTGAATACGCTCAGGCCGCCATGCCCACAGGGATGGGCTGACGAAGTGCACAGTCGGGATGCCCGCATGCTTGAGTTTCGCTTCAAGCGTGAAGTTGAAGTCAGGCGCATCGATACCAACAAAGACGCGAGGCCGTTCGCGCAGGAAGTACTGGGCAATGCGCAAGCGAATCCAAAGCAATTCGGGCAAATGACGCAGCACCTCGACGTAGCCGTTGACCGCCAGTTTGTCGCTGGGGTAAATCGCCTTGACGCCAGCCTGCACCAATCGGGGGCCGGCGATACCGGCGGCTTGAAGACTGGGGTGGCCTTGCTTGAGTGCACGAATGAAGTGCGCGCCCAACAAATCGCCGGAGGCTTCCCCAGCGACCAGGCCGACATCAATCATCGAATGATGCCGCGCTCGGAATGCGCAAGGAAATGAAGCAGCTGCTGCACCTCGACGTGGTTCTCAGCCTCGGGTGCCAACTTGGCCTGTGCTTCAGCGAGCGTATTGCCTTCGCGATACAGGATTTTATAGGCGCGCTTCAGGGCTGCCATCGATTCGGCTGAAAAGCCACGTCGCTTGAGGCCTTCGCTGTTGAGACCATGCGGTGCGGCGGGTTGCCCGGAGGCCATGATAAACGGCGGGATATCCTTGAATACCACACTGGATATTCCGGTCATCACATGGGCACCGATCTTGCAAAACTGATGGACACCGGTGAAGCCGCCGAGGATCACCCAGTCACCGATTTCAGCGTGGCCCGCCAGCGAGGCATTGTTGGCGAAAATCGTGCGGTCACCCACTACGCAGTCGTGCGCAATGTGGACATAGGCCATGATCCAGTTGTGACTGCCGACAGTCGTCACGCCACGATCCTGCACGGTGCCAATGTTGAACGTGCAAAATTCGCGGATGACATTGTGATCGCCAATTTCCAAGCGGGTCGGTTCACCATCGTATTTCTTGTCCTGCGGCGCTTCGCCGAGCGAGACAAAATGAAATATCTGGTTGTGGACGCCGATGGTCGTGTGGCCGGTGATCACGGCGTGGGCACCGACCGTGGTGCCGGCGCCAATCTCGACATGTTCGCCAATGATCGAGTAAGGGCCAATTTCAACATCATCTGCTAGCCGTGCACCCGCTGCAACCAGCGCGGTGGGATGAATCTTCACCATGTCAGGGCTTGTCGCGCAGGGTGGCCATGAGATCGGCTTCGGCCACCAGCACGCCGTCGACTTCGGCTCGTCCCTTGTATTTCCAGATACCTCGCATTTCGCGCACGATTTCAGCCTTGAGCACAAGTTGATCGCCTGGCTTGACCGGCTTCTTGAAGCGCGCGTTATCGATGCCGGCGAAGTAGATGACGCCGATTTGTTCAGGTGTGTAATTCTTGGTCTTGAACGACAGAATCCCCGCCGCCTGCGCCATCGCCTCAAGGATCAACACGCCTGGCATCACGGGCGTCCCCGGAAAGTGGCCGGCAAAAAACGGCTCGTTGATGGTGACATTCTTGATCGCAGTGATGGTTTTGCCC
>JBBQDI010000166.1:0-4543 GCA_038319505.1 Burkholderiales bacterium | reverse complement strand
CTGGTCGCGCAAGACTTGCAATAAGTCACGGCATTGCTGGCGTGTGTTGCAGAAAGCCAGCGTGCTTACGGGGCGGTAATGATTGAGCAGCAACGCCACCGCCTGCAAACGCTCTTCCTTGTTCACTTCATAAAAACGCTGGCGAATCTTGTCGTTCTCGTGCCGCTCCAGCAGTTTCACCTCGTGCGGCTGCCGCATGAAGTGCCGGCTCAGTTCCGCAATGCCCTCAGGGTAGGTGGCAGAAAACAGCAGCGTCTGACGTTGGGCGGGACACTGTCGGGCGATAAAGGCGATGTCGTCGTAAAACCCCATATCCAGCATACGATCGGCTTCGTCGAGCACCAGGGTATTCAGCGCCTCCAGATTCAGACTCCCACGTTGCAAGTGATCCATGATGCGACCCGGCGTGCCGACCACAATGTGGGCGCCATGCTCCAGGCTCGCCATTTGCGGGCGCATCGTGGAACCGCCCACCAGTGTCAATATTTTGATGTTGTCCACGCTGCGCGCCAGCCGGCGCAGCTCTTGCGCCACTTGGTCGGCCAGTTCGCGCGTTGGACACATCACCAGTGCCTGTACCCCAAAAAAGCGAACATTCAGATTGGTCAGCAGCGCGAGGCCAAACGCCGCCGTTTTGCCGCTGCCGGTCTTGGCCTGCGCTATCAGGTCATGGCCCGCCAGCGCAATCGGCAGGCTGGCCGCCTGGATCGGCGTCATGTTCTGGTAACCCAACTGCCTTAGATTGGCCAGCATGGAAGGTGCAATGGGAAGCTGATTGAAGGAAGCGTCAACGGACTGGGAGCCGGGCGCGGGGATTGGTTGATGGGTCATGAGGAATTATACGAGGGTGCAAAGCGGGATTCACACCGTGAGCCACCGTCGAATCTTAAAAGACAGCGAACCATGAATATTAGCCTTGATGCATAAACAATGAATCCTTTGACGACCTGATACCTCATGCCTCCAGCGCCAGCAAGGCTTACGCAACAGAATAGTACTTATTTACTATTTTTTGCTAGTATATTAATTAAAGCCTTGGGAAACCCTGCCGTTACTGGTGTGCCCAGCGAGCGAGCCGCGAATTCGGGCAGTTCGTGATGGTCTATAAAAACCAACTACGTCATGGACTGGCAAGAAAACCAACTCGGTGCGAAACAGATTCAAGCCATACCGAGCCGCATCTACCTTTTTCACAGAAGGGATCATTATGCGCAATGTGAATTATCTTAATGTTGGGCAGCACCCCGATATTGCCGTGCCGCTTTATATCGACCCGAAGCGTAAGCGCAACCTGGCGCCCCGTCCGCCGAAGGATCCCATCGTTGCAACCCTGCACGCGCTGGACACCATCGAAGACATTGTAGCCAAGGGATGTTTGAACCATCCTGACACCCTGACTCAGGATGAAATTCTGGCCTATGCCCTCGCGCTTTTGCGGTTACGTGAATGTGCCGGAGTAGCGAGGATGGAACGTTTGATCAAGGCGTGTGACGCGCTTGCTGTCACCGTATCCTGTCTGATCGATGACCTGCCCAGTGCCAGCCACGCAAAATGTGAAGCCCTGACGCGATTTGTTACGCATGCACGAGACATGATTCAGCTGTCATCAAGCGAGCCAGTGGAATGTGTCATGCTGTCCTTGCCCCGCCAAACCATGAGAATGAATAAGGTCACACAATAGGAAATGGACTGCATCGCGTGGGGCCGATCAATACTCGGCTGTGAATGATGCTGGCCCCGCTTGTCCGGACAGCTTTCCCGACAAATCGCCTGGAACACGGACACTCCAAACCAACCTCTTTAGCCACAGAGACGCATTCAGGAAGAACAAAACAGGATGCGTGCAAATCAAGTCTTCGCATCCTCCCCGCTTACGGAATAATTTCCAGCCAATCAAGCCGCAGCGTCAACCGTTCGCCGGATTCCGTCTCCGCCACCAACCACTCTGCCTTATCACGCGTAGTCACATCTACCGGCAACAACCGTTGCCGGCCTGGCCGATCACCCACCATCACGTTCACATCCAGCCATTGCCGCGTCAGCGCAGCGAACTCCAGCCTTTCATGATCAGCACAGGTGATTGACCGGTAGTCGCTCAACGCAATACCAGACCTGATTTTTCAAATGGGGCCCAGGCTTTGCCCAGGGTCACGCCGAGACGGCCAACGAGACGCTCAGCCAGGCCTGCGTGGTGGGTGTAATCAACGATGTCTTCGGCTTTGATGATGTCGCGGGCGACGGAATCGACAGTGCCGAGACCATCCGACAAGCCAAGTTGGATGCTTTTCTCACCGCTCCACACCAGGCCACTGAACATCTCGGGGGTTTCCTTGAGGCGTTTGCCGCGCCCTTCGCGCACCACGTCGATGAACTGGCCATGAATTTCCTCGAGCATCTGCCTGGCAAAGGCTTCCTGCTTGGGGTCGGCTGGTGAGAATGGGTCAAGAAACCCCTTGTTTTCACCCGCTGTCAGAAGACGTCGCTCTACACCGAGTTTTTGCATCGTCTGGGTGAAGCCGAAGCCATCCATCAACACGCCGATGGAACCAACCAGGCTGGCCTTGTCGACAAATATCTTGTCGGCACCCGCGGCAACGTAATAACCACCCGATGCGCAAATGTCGTCTACCACGGCATAAAGCGGAATTTTCGGATGCAATGCGCGCAGACGTTTGATCTCGTCATATATTTGCCCGGCCTGTACCGGGCTGCCGCCGGGGCTGTTGATGCGCAGGATGACGCCCTTGGTTTTCTTGTCTTCAAACGCATCCTGCAAACTGCCAATGATCGAATCGGCGCTGGCCTGGTCGGCCGCGATCACACCCTGCAAATCGACCAGCGCGGTATGGGCCTTGATTGACACGCCATCCGACCCGAACCAGCCCGAGATCAGAAACAGCACGATAAACAGATACAAAAAGCCGAGCGTCTTGAACAGGATGCTCCAGTGACGGCTGCGGCGTTGCTCCTGGATCGCGGACATCGCCAGCTTTTCCAGCACGCTGCGTTCCCAGTTGACCGGGGTGGGATTGTCTTGTTCGCTCATGGTTCTTCTATCTCAGTAGCTGTTTCAATCAAATAAACGCGGCCGTCACGTTCGACGACCGGGACCGGGATCAGGCCACGACCGGCGCAACGTCCACCCATACACTGCCCACTGGCCGGGTGGTAGAGCGCGCCGTGGGTAGAGCAGATCAAGTATAGCCGCGAGTCATCGAAGAACTCACCTTCCTGCCAGTCGAGTTCAACCGGCACGTGGCCGCACTGGTTGAAGAAGGCGCGCGGCTGACCATCGAAGCGCACCACGAAGGCCGGCTGCGGCTTGCCGTGTCGGTTCAGATCAAAGCGCACGCCCTTGCCCAGTTCGGCGAGGTCGTTCGCGGCGCAGATCAGACGTTCGCGTTCAGCCATGCGTGGACCTCGGCAAAACTTCCAAACAGGGCGAGCGGCGCGTGCGGAAGCAAATCCTCCGTTTCGTGCGCGCCGTAGGTCACGCCCAGGCTGGCCACGCCGGCGCTGGACGCCATCAGCAGATCATGGCTGGTGTCACCGATCACCAGGGTCCGGGCCGGGTCGGCATCGAGTTCGGCTATCAATTCAAGCACCATCGCCGGATGCGGCTTGGAATGTGTCTGGTCGGCGCAGCGGGTAGCGGAAAACCAGGGCCCCAGCTTGCTGGCTTCAAGTGCGCGGCTGAGGCCATGGTGGCTCTTGCCGGTGGCGACGGCCAGTTGGAAACCACTGCCATGCAGGTGTTCAATCCCGCTTGCCACGCCTTCGAACAGGGGAAGGTCCGCGTCACGACCCAGATAATGGTGGCGATAGCGCTCGACCAGACGCGGATACTCATCATCCGGCAATTCAGGCAACAGGGCTTGCAAGGCCTGAACCAGGCCCAGTCCGATGATCTGGCGCGAAGCGCGGTCGCTCGGCGTGGGCTGGCCAATATCTTCACAGGCGCGCTGGATCGAATCAACGATCACCGCGGCGGAATCCATCAGGGTGCCGTCCCAGTCGAAGATCAGCAGGTCATATTGCTTGGGCATGAGCGTTTAATGTATCCAGAAAAGTGGCAAGCTCGGTGGGCAACGGCGCTTCGACCAGCATTTTCTCGCCCGAGATGGGGTGATCGAACACCAGCTTGGCGGCATGCAGGAACATGCGTTTCAAGCCCTGTTTGACCAGCCGTTTGTTCAGCTCGAAGTCACCATATTTATCGTCCCCGGCAATCGGAAATCCCAGATGCGAGGCATGTACGCGAATCTGATGGGTGCGCCCGGTTTTCAGTTCAGCTTCCAGCAGGGTGAAATCGGGGAAGCTTTGCAGGCGGCGGAAAATAGTGTGTGCGGTCTGACCATCGTCTCGCACGGTGACGCGCTTCTCGCCGTTGGCGTCCACCCGCTTGTACAGTGGCAGTTTCACGTGCTGCGTGGGATTCGGCCAGCGCCCGGCCACCAGGGTCAGGTAGCGTTTCTCGATCTTGCCTTCGCGCATCGCAGCGTGCAGCCCCACCAGCGCGCGCCGCTTCAACGCAATGATCAGT
>JBBQDI010000165.1:0-4572 GCA_038319505.1 Burkholderiales bacterium | reverse complement strand
CCGCGCCTATGTGCAACGACAGGGGCGAAGTGATCGGTGCGGTGATGGTGTGCCAGGATGTGAGCAATGCGCGCAAACTGACACATCAGCTTTCACATCAGGCCAGCCATGATTCGCTGACGGGCCTGGTCAATCGGCGTGAATTCGAGCGCAAGCTCAATGAGGCCCTGGACATAGCAAAGCAGGAACACAAGCAGCACGTACTGCTGTATCTCGATCTGGATCAGTTCAAGGTGGTCAACGATACGTGCGGCCACGTGGCGGGCGATCAGTTGTTGTCGCAACTCGGTACATTGCTGAATCACAAGGTGCGTAACAGCGACACCCTGGCACGGCTGGGGGGAGACGAGTTCGGCGTCTTGCTGGAGGGCTGCGACATCGGGCGCGGCGAACAGATCGCGGAATCGTTCCGCCAGACGATTTCCGACTTCCGCTTTGTCTGGGAAGACAAGATATTCCAGGTGGGCGTCAGTATCGGCCTGGTGGAGATCACTGCATCGAGCGAGAATTCAGCTTCGGTGATGAGCGGCGCGGATGCCGCGTGCTACGTGGCGAAGGAAGAAGGGCGCAACCGCATCCAGGTGTTCCGGAGCAGTGACAAGGGCGCTGAAAGATATGGAGAAATGCAATGGGTTGCCCGCATCCACAAGGCGATTGATGAGAACAGACTGCTGCTTTTCCGCCAGAACATCATCTCGGTGAACGCGGTGGCCATTGTGGCGCATGCCGAAATATTGCTGCGCATGCAGGACGAAAATGGCGCCATCATTCCGCCGATGGCCTTTATCCCTGCCGCAGAACGCTATAACGTCATGGCCATGATTGATCGATGGGTGGTAAAAAACGCCTTTGAATGGCTGGTGGCCAATCCATTGAGCAACGACAATCACCCGCAATATTTTTCCATCAACCTTTCCGGGCAATCGCTGGGCGACAAGAATTTTCTTCAGTACATCGTGGATGAAATCGTTCGTACCGGCGTGATGGCCGAACGGATTTGTTTCGAGATCACCGAGACGGCTGCCATCGCCAACATCGGCCGCGCCAAGGACTTTATTTCAATACTCAAAAAGCGCGGCTGCCGCTTTGCGCTGGATGATTTCGGCAGCGGTATGTCGTCCTATTCCTACCTGAAGAACCTGGATGTGGATTACCTGAAGATAGACGGGGCTTTCGTCAAGGACATGGCGCAGGATCCGGTGGATTTCGCCATGGTCGAGTCGATCAACCGCATAGGCCATGTCATGGGGATCAAGACCATCGCCGAATTCGTCGAGGACGAAATCATTCTGGAAAAACTGCGTGAAATCGGCGTGGATTTTGCACAGGGCTACGGCATCCATCGACCTGAGCCGCTCATCCGTCCCGCCCAAGCTGCTGATATTGCGTTAATGCGGTTTTAATAAGCCGGTCCTGCAAAGCCGACGAAAGCCTGTACACGAACGATTCTGAAATACTGGACGCCTGAACCAAGGTGGCGGTCAAACCACACGGAAGCCTGCCTCGCTACTTCTTCCTGGGTGCACTCGATGATGGCCGTGCCGTCCGGGATATGAACCAGGGTAGAGATGTTCAGTTCAGGTCCGGTTCTCCCGGTGCATGGAAATCGGGATGCGGCGATTGCCGAATGGATGACTGAACGCGCCGAACTGGCCGGCGATGGCGCTGCCGCAATGCGGGCAAAGCCCATCTGAGGTCAGCTTGTATTGATCAATGCGATACCAGTCGCGCACGATCAGGGCTTCATGGCAACTCGGGCAGGACGTGGTGCCGCCGGCGGTGTCGTGCACGTTGCCGGTGTAAACGTAATGTAGGCCGGCTTTCAGCGCAATGTCACGCGCGCGAGTCAGCGTGGCTTCCGGTGTGGCCGGCACGTCCTGCATCTTCCAGTCGGGGTGAAAAGCGGAGAAATGCAGCGGCACGTCGGGGCCGAGCTCGCGCATGATCCACTGGCTCATCGCCGAGAGCTCGGCATCAGAATCATTCTTGCCCGGAATCAGCAAAGTGGTGATCTCGAACCAAACATTCGTCTCGCGTTTCAGGTACACCAGCGTGTCGAGCACCGGCTGCAGGTGCGCACCGGTCAGCTTGACGTAGAAGTCATCGGTAAAGGCTTTGAGATCGACGTTGGCCGCGTCCATCTTTTCGTAAAACGCGCGCCGCGGTTCATCGTGGATATAGCCGGCCGTCACCGCCACCGTCTTGATGCCACGCGCACGACAGGCATCGGCCACGTCCATCGCGTATTCGGCAAAAATAACCGGGTCGTTATAAGTAAAGGCCACGCTCTTGCAGCCGCTCTGCTCCGCCGCCCTGGCGATTTCGTCCGGCATCGCCTGATCGACCATAGTGTCGGTTTCGCGCGATTTTGAAATGTCCCAGTTCTGGCAGAACTTGCAGGCAAGATTGCAGCCGGCGGTGCCGAACGAAAACACCGACGACCCTGGGTAGAAATGATTGAGCGGTTTTTTCTCGATCGGATCGACGCAGAAACCGGACGAGCGGCCATAGGTGGTGAGCACCATCTGCCCGCCTTCCATCTTGCGCACGAAACACAGGCCGCGCTGCCCCTCGTGCAGCTTGCAGTCACGCGGGCACAGGTCGCACTGGATGCGTCCGTCGGGTAGCGCGTGCCACCAGCGTGCCGGGTAATGCGATTCAGGGATGCTCATGTGCCGCCCTCCTTCCATTTGCTCACGCTATAGCGCGACAGGCGCACGCTCTCAGACCAGAAGTCCACCGCCAGCCCCGCCTTGCGCTTGAGCTGTGCCAGGAACTCGGCTGGCTCGGGCAGCTGCTCCCATACCTGCGGCAAAAAAGTGCTGCGGTGGTGCCCATACTCGAATACCACGCCATCGATGCCGGGGCGCAAGCGTTCCAGCGCGTCCTGTTCGCTTGCCACAACCAGCGGTTCGGCCGCTGACAGCAGTGACACCTCGACCCGGATGTCGTCGAATTCCGCGCGCGAGAGCGGCATGAAACGGGGATCGCGAAAGGCCGCCGCCACGGCGTTTTCCCGCACATCCAGCCCCAGCGGCCGATGCGCTTCCAGGGTGCCGATACAGCCGCGCAACTCGCCCTGGCGGGTGAGAGTGACAAAGCTCGCGCCCGGTTCCATTAGCCAGCCGGCCTGCGCGGGGGCGGCCATATCGAGCCCCAGTTTCGAGGCAATTTCAGAACGCGCCAGCTTCAGCAGGGTCGCGCCTTTTTCCACGTCCGTCTGGTCCGGGTCTGCCTTTCGGTTGGGCGCAGGCGTGGCCTCGGCCTGAAACGCAAAAGCGGCGTAGCCCACCACCCGCTCGGGGTCGCCGGCCGTGTCGCTGGAGTTGCGCACATCCAGCGCGACCGGGTGCAACCCGTGCGCTTGCGCTGCCAGCATCAGGCCGTTGATCGGCGTGGCGCCGCAGGCCTGCTCGTGGTTGAGGTGCCCATTCAACGCCAGGATGGCGTCCACCGTGCCGCGGTCCACCTGGCGGGCGAGCGCGTCGGGCAGAAAATGCGACAGGTCGGAACTGATCACAATCAGCGTTTCATCACCGCCCCACACCTTTTCCAGCACCTCAGCCACCTCGGCCGCCGTCGCCTCGCCCACCGCCAGCGGCAGCAACATGAAATCGCCCAGCACCTGCTGCAGAAAAGGCAGTTGCACCTCCAGCGAATGTTCCATCTGGTGCGCTGCTGCGCTTTTAATCACCTGCGGCATATTGACGAGACTTTGCATGCCCTCGCGATCGAGTGACACGTTGCCGAGGGGGGTGGCAAAGGCGTCCGCGTCGGGCAACGCCAAGCCCCGCACATACACGCGATGGGTGGGGCCCAGCAGCACCACCCGGCGAATGCGACCGCGCAGTTCGCCCAGCCGGGCATAGGCACTGGCCGCCACCGCGCCGGAATAGATATAGCCGGCATGCGGCACGATCAGCGCCTTGGGCGCGCGCAATGACGTGGCGGCCCGGGCATTTTCCAGCAGGTCAACCAGCGTCTGCTTCAGCGCAACGGGACTGTTGGGGTAGAACGTTCCCGCAACGGCGGCGGGTCGGATAGTCGGCATACAGCATTCCCTCTGTTTCAAGCTTAGTAAATGTGGGGGAATTGCCCTGATTTCAAGTCAGTTCTGCCAAGAAACGCATTTGCACCGATAATGTCCGGATCAGGACGATCGGGATCGTTTCGGTAATCGGGAGGAGTATGGATTTATTCAAAGCCGCCGACGATGGTGCGCTGTTGAAAGCTATTCTGCAGGAATCGGCGTCCCAGGTACTGGTGCTTGACGCAGACACGCTGCGGATCATTCATGCCAACCCGGCAGCGGTCAAAAACCTGCAGTTTCCGCTCAAGGCGTTGCAAAAGCTCACGCCGCTGGATTTTCTGCCCCCCGAAGACGGGCGCGCGTTCAAGACCCTGATAACCCTGCTCAAAAACGGCAAAAAACGCCGCACCGTACTCGATATGCACTGCTGCCGCAGCGACGGCACCTGTTATCCGGTCGAATCCCGGCTGTTCATCTCAAGCGACCACGGCAAGCCGGTTTTCATCTGCCTGTCCAACGACGTCAGCCAGCGCGAAGCGACC
>JBBQDI010000164.1:0-4579 GCA_038319505.1 Burkholderiales bacterium | reverse complement strand
GGCCGGCGTTTATCGTGGCTTGGTTGATGATGCCAAGGTGCTGCTGAACGCGGTTGACGCCGATATCTGGGTGGTGCAACAAAATACCCTGGGTCCATTCGCCGAGCCGTCGAGCGTGCCGGACGATCTTTATCGCGCATTACTGGGACTGGAAGGCGTGGCACAGGCCGGCAACGTCTCCTTCCTCACCATGCAGGTGTCCAATCAGGGGAAATCCCAACGCGTCATGGTCGCCGGCTTCGAGTCGGGGAAACCGGGCGGGCCGGCGTTTCTGGTAGCAGGCCGACCGATCAGCCGCGCGCACTATGAAGCGGTAGCCGACGCCAAGACCGGCTTTCAGGTCGGCGATGTGGTGCGCATCCGCCGCAACAATTACACAGTAGTCGGCCTGACCCGGCGCATGGTCTCGTCCGGTGGTGACCCGATGCTGTTCATTCCGCTGAAGGACGCGCAGGAAGCCCAGTTTCTGAAAGACAACGACGCCATTGTTGAAGACCGCCAGCGGCTCGCCGCCAACCCGGCGCTCAACCGCCCCGGCCAGTCCGGCGTGCTCGATGCCGTGCAGGCGATCCAGACCTCCAGCCACAAGGTCAACGCGGTGCTACTGCGGCTACAGCCAGGGACCGATGCACGTGCACTGGCCGACAGCATTGCGCGCTGGCAGCGCTATACCGCCTACACGCGCGATGACATGGAAGAGATTCTGGTGGCCAAGCTGATCGCCACTGCGGCCAAACAGATCGGCCTGTTTTTGGTCATCCTGGCGGTGGTGAGCGCAGCCATTGTCGCCTTCATCATCTACACGATGACGCTCGGCAAGATCAAGGAAATTGCCGTGCTGAAGCTGATCGGTGCGCGAGACCGCAGCATCGCCGCGATGATCATGCAGGAGGCATTGGGCCTCGGCGTGATCGGTTTTTTCGTCGGCAAGTTCGCCGCTACGTTGTGGGCGCCGGCTTTCCCCAAATACGTGTTGCTCGAAACTGGCGATGCCGTGCGTGCCTTCGTGCTGACGCTGGTGGTGTGCGCGCTGGCCTCGGTGCTGGCGATCCGCGCTGCGCTCAAAATTGACCCGGCGGAGGCGATCGGTGGCTGAAGGCGTGGACCCAACCCAGCCTGCGATCCTGATCGAAGGCATCACCAAGCGTTACGGCAGTGGCAGCGCGGCGGTCGATGCGTTAAAGGGCGTCGATATGACCGTTTATCCCGGCGAAGTGGTGGGGTTGATCGGGCCGTCCGGCTCCGGCAAGACCACGCTGCTGAAATGCCTGGGCGCGGTGATCGAACCCACTGCCGGCAAGTTCACGCTGGGTGGCGAAGTGATTTTCGATCATGGCTGGAAAACCAACGACCTGCGCGCGCTGCGCCGCGACCGCATCGGCTTCGTGTTTCAGGCCGCGTATCTGATCCCATTCCTCGACGCCACCGACAACGTCGCGCTGCTGCCAATGCTGGCCGGCGTACCCAATGCCCGTGCGCGCGCAATCGCGCTGGAGATGCTGACCGCGCTCGACGTGCAGCATCGGGCACAGGCGCGCATCCCCGAACTCTCAGGCGGCGAGCAGCAGCGCGTGGCGATTGCCCGCGCGCTTGCCAACAAGCCGCCGATCATCCTGGCTGATGAGCCGACCGCCGCGCTCGACAGCGTGCGCGCGCTGACCGTGGTGAAAATCCTCAATCAGCTGGCGCAGGAATTTGGCATCGCAATCATCGTTGTCACGCACGACGAAAAGATCATCCCCACCTTCAAGCGCATTTACCATATCCGCGACGGCAAGACTTACGAAGAAGCAGGCGAAGGGAGACCGCTATGAAACTGACTTTTCTCGGTGCGGCACGTGAAGTGACCGGCTCCAGCTATCTGGTGGAACACGAAGGCGTGCGCTTCCTGGTCGATTGCGGCATGTTCCAGGGCGGCCGCGAAACGCGTACCAAGAACCACCAGGCGTTTGCGTTCGATCCGGCAACAATCGACTTTGTCCTGTTGACCCATGCCCACATCGACCATTCCGGCCTGCTGCCGCGGCTGGTTGCACTTGGTTTCAAAGGCACCATCCATACCACGCGCGCCACCTGCGACCTGCTTGCGGTGATGCTGCCGGATTCGGCGCACATCCAGGAAAAAGAAGCCGAGTACGCCAACCTGCGACGTTTTCGCAAGGATTTGAAGCAGGACAAAAAACGCGGAGGGCCTGCGCGCGACAGTGCACCGTTGTATACGGTGGCGCAGGCGCAGGCGTCCCTGACGCAGCTTGATCCGGTTGAGTACGATTTGGAAATCGCGCCGCATCCACAGGTGCGCTGCACCTTTCGCGATGCTGGCCACATCCTCGGTTCGGCGATCCTCGAAGTGTGGGTGGGCGAAGGCAAACAGCGCCGCAAGTTTGTGTTTTCCGGCGATCTCGGCCAGCCGGCGCGCCCGTTGCTGCGTGACCCGACGCCGATTCTGGACGCCGACTATCTGCTGGTCGAGTCGACCTACGGCAACCGCGAACACAGGAGCATGGAGGCGACGCAGGACGAACTGGTCGAGGCCATCAACGACACGATTGAAAAAAAGGGCGGCAACGTCATCATTCCCGCCTTTGCGGTGGGCCGAACCCAGGACATTCTCTATTTGCTGGCCGATTTGACGCAGCAGGGGCGTATTCCCAAGCTGTCCGTGTTCGTCGATTCGCCGATGGCGACCGCGGCCACCGAAATCACCTACAAACACATGGAACTGCTGGATGCCGAAACCCATGCGCTGATGGGCAAACACGGTGGTGCGGCGCATTTTCGCAAGCTCAGTTTCGTCGAGAGCGTCGAGGAGTCGAAGGCGCTCGACCGCATCACCGGCGGCGCGGTCATCATATCGGCCAGCGGCATGATGGAAGCCGGGCGCATCAAGTTTCATCTGCGCGCCAATCTGGGGCGCCGCGATTCGACCATTCTGATCACCGGCTTTCAGGCTGCCGGCACCTTCGGTCGCCGCTTGGTGGACGGCGCCAAACGGGTGCGCCTGCTGGGCGAGGATATTCCGGTGCGCGCCGACATCTACACCCTGGGCGGGCTGTCTGCGCATGCCGATCGCACCGCGCTGCTCGCCTGGCTCGGCAATTTTCGCAACAAGCCGCGTCAGGTATTCGTGGTGCACGGCGAAGAAACGGTGGCGACCGGATTCGCCGAGGATTTGCGCAAGCAGTTCGGCTGGGATGCGATGGCACCCACGCCCGGCTACAGTGTCATTCTCAACTAGGCTTAAAAGATGGCATCCAACCGAAATTTGCGCTACGCCATTTTGCTCGCGGGACTATGCGCAAGTCTTCCAGGTCAGGTGCGGGCAGCCTCGATTGCCGACTGGGAAGGGTGCAGCACGATTCTCGCGGATGCGGAGCGGTTGGCGTGCTATGACCGGCAGGCCGGACGTTCGCAGCCCGAAGTCGACCCTCGGGCTGCAGCCAGGATTGAGCCACCGGCCATCCCGCCGCTGGTCGAATCGCCCGAGCCCGTATTGCTGTCGGCGCTGTCGCGTCATTGGGAACTGGATGACGAGGCGAAGCAGGGCGCTTTCCTGTTTCGCCCGCACCATTCAAACTATTTCATGCCGCTCAAATATAGCGACGCCCCCAACAACACGCCGTTTCAGGACACGTTCACCCAGCCTGATCTGGGGCTCGACTCCATCGAGACCGAGTTGCAGCTGAGTTTCAAGATCAAGGCCATGCAAGGCGTGTTCGGGCACGACAATCTTGATCTGTGGTTCGGCTACACCATCACTTCATTCTGGCAGGCATACAACGGCACGATTTCCTCACCGTTTCGCGAGACCAACTACGAGCCGGAAGCGATGCTGGTGTTTCGCACCAACTACGAACTGGGTGGTTTCCGTGGGCGTTTCATCAACCTGGGGATGGTGCATCAATCGAACGGCCGTCCAGAGACCCTTTCGCGCAGCTGGAACCGCGTCTACGCCCAGTTCGGATTCGAGCGCGGCAACCTGGCGCTGCTGATCCGTCCCTGGGTCCGCATTCCTGAAAGTGGCACGAGCGATGACAATCCCGACATCGAAGACTACATGGGGCACGGCGATCTGCTGGCGGTTTACCGTAAAGGCCGCAACGCTTATTCGCTGCTGCTGCGCAACAACCTTAAGTCATCGGACAATCGCGGCGCGCTGAAACTGAACTGGAGTTTTCCGTTGTATGGCCGCCTGAAAGGTTACGTGCAGTACTTCAACGGCTATGGCGAGTCGCTGATCGACTACAACTACAAACAACAGTCGTTCGGCCTGGGTGTCAGCCTGACCGAAGGGATGTAAGGCCGTTACGGCAGCACCCGCTCCAGCAACTGGCGCACATATTTCACCGGGATGGCATAGCTGATCCCGCTCGGGGCAGTGAGCGCCGCTTCCTTGGCGCCCTTCACATACACCGAATTGACCACCCCCAGCACTTCGCCGGTCTCCGGATTCCACACCGGGCTGCCACTGTTGCCAGGGTAGGCAACCGCATCCAGTTCGTATACGTCATACGCATCCTGCGCCTGCTTCAGCGTGCGCGCATCCAGTTGTGAGGCATGCTGCAGCGGCGTGAAAATG
>JBBQDI010000163.1:0-4582 GCA_038319505.1 Burkholderiales bacterium | reverse complement strand
ATGCTGGCGAGAAAGCCCTGGCCGGTTTCGTCCGGACTGGCCGGGTGGCGCGCCAGAAACTGCGGCAACATCGCCAGCGAATTGCACGCGCGCGGGTTGTACTTCATGGTGCACGAACCGAGCGGATAGAACTGCGTGTCGATCGAAAAGTTTTTCTGGCTCAAACGCGTGTAGTGACGTACCACGTCGAGTTCGGAGACTTCGGGCAGCGCGGGGGCATCCTTGCGCCGCATGCCGGCAGGCAGGTCATCGAGGCTGCCACCCGTGGCAGGCATTTGGGCAGCAGCAGTGCGGCCGGGGCGGGAATGATCGAATATCAACATGTTAAAAACCGTGTGGTCCGCGAAGGCTTTTCAGGGTCTTCTCGGATGAATTTACTTCAGAGCCGCCAGCGCAGCGTCGTAGTTGGGTTCCTGCTTGATCTCGGGCACGAGTTCAGCGTGTAGCACCTTGTTGTTTTCATCCAGCACGATTACCGCGCGCGCAGTGACGCCACAGAGCGGACCGCTGGTAATGGCCACGCCGTAGTTCTGCATGAATTCTGCGCCACGCATGGTGGACAGGGTGACTGCATTCTTGGTCCCTTCAGCGGTGCAAAAGCGGCCCTGAGCAAACGGCAAGTCCGCAGAAATCACCATTAGTACTGCACCATTCAAGGCCGCGTCGTTGAATTTCCGGGTCGACGTGGCGCACACGCCGGTATCCAGGCTGGGGACGATGTTCAACAGTTTTTTCTTGCCGGCAAAGTCGGCCAGCGAGACGTCGGTCAGATCGCCGTTTACCAGCTTGAAATTGGGAGCCGTGTCGCCCACTTTGGGGAAGTTGCCTGCGACGTCGATGGGGTTACCGCCTAAAGTCACTGCCATGATTATTCTCCTTAACGCTATGAATGAAATGTCGGGCGATCGTTTAATCGCGCTCAACGCATTGCGTGCTGCTTAATTCATTTTCTCGTCGTAACGAGACAAATGTTCTTCGATGTTCTCGCGCAGCATGGCTTCGTACTGTTCGAGAAAATACGCGATGGCCGATTCTTTCTCGGCCATTAGTTGCGCCTTGTTCTCGGCCGCTGCGGCGATGATGAAGGCATTGAACCGGGCCGATGCAAACAGCGCACTGGCGCTGACCCGGCTGGGCTTTTCCTTGTCCAGGTGAGAATTGGCGAGCTGGATGAAAGAGTCCGCCAGATCCCAGAATGCCTTGTCTCGAGTGATGTCGCTCATATCGGTTCCAATCAGCTCTTGTAGGCACAGGGTGGGGCTTCACGTCGCTTCGACAGGATGCGTTCCATGTGCTGTACGTAGTGGTCGAGGTCTTCCGGGGTCTTGGTTTCGGTGACGCACACCAGAATTGCCTGCCCGAGTTCGGGATACCAGCCGGAAATGTCGAGCCCGCCGAGAATGCCCTGAGCACGGAGCGCGCGCAGCACGTCTTTGGCGTTGTCATTGAGCTTCAACACCACTTCGTGGAAGGCAGGCGCAGTAAATGCACGCGTCACGTTCGGAATCGCCGTCAATTTTTCTGCCAGCGCCATCGTGCCGGCATGGCTGGCCGATGCTACTTTGGCCAGGCCTTGTGGCCCCAGCAGCGCCATGTACTGGGTGGCGGCGGTGACGACCAGACCCTGGTTGGTGCAGATGTTGGAGGTGGCTTTGGAGCGTCGAATATGCTGCTCACGCGCCTGCAGGGTGAGCGTGAAACCCGGCTTGCCGTCGAGGTCGACCGTGCGGCCGACGATGCGACCGGGCATTTGCCGCACAAATTCCTGACGGCAGCACATGAACCCGAAGTAGGGACCGCCCGAGGCCATCGGCGCACCCAACGGCTGGCCTTCGCCGACTGCGATGTCGGTGCCTTTCGTGCCCCACTTGCCCGGCGCTTCCAGCACGGCCAGCGTGGTGGGGTTGACCAGCGCAATGGCGAGTGCGCCGTGTTCCTGCGCCCAGTCGGTCATCGCGTGCACGTCTTCCAGTACGCCGAAAAAGTTGGGCTGTGGGATCACGAGGCCGGCAAAGCTGCCTGCATCGGTCGGCAGAATCGTTTGGCCGGTGGCGGGATCGTATTCCAGCTCGACCAGCTCGATGCCCTGATTTTTGACCGTGGTGTGAACCACGCGGCGATAGATCGGGTGCACCGTTTTCGGAACCAGTACACGTCGCGAATGCTTGTGCGAACGCACCGCCATCAATACCGCTTCGGCCAGCGCCGTGGCGCCGTCATACATGGATGCATTCGACACGTCGAGCCCGGTCAGCCGGGTCATCATGGTCTGGTATTCGTAAATCAGCTGCAGCGTGCCTTGCGAGGCCTCGGCCTGATACGGCGTGTAGGCTGAGTAGAACTCGCCGCGCGTGGTGATCTGCCAGATCGCCGCCGGGATGTGATGTTCATAGACGCCTGCGCCGATGAAGTTGGACCAGAAGCCGTCTTGCGACGCGCGTTCCTGCATCAGCCGCGAGATCGCCATTTCAGACTGGCCATCGGGCACGTCTTTCAGCCGGCCGGCCTTGAGTGCGGGGGGGATTTCGTCGAACAGGTCTTCGATGCTGGCGGCGCCAATGGCACCGAGCATGGCGGTCACGTCTTCAGGTGTGTGAGGAATAAAGGGCATGGTTCAAACCTTTTGTACACGCAGGACACGCAAGCAACGGAGTGCGACTTGATGTGCGTTGTGGACGAACAAATTAATGGGCTTCCGCTTCCACCAGCTTCTGATACGCCGCAGCATCGAGCAGTGCAGCGACTTCATCCGCGTTGGCGGGCTTGAGCTTGAACAGCCACGCAGCGTAGGCATCCTGGTTGACCGATTCGGGACTGGATTCGACGTCACCATTGGCGGCGACGACTTCGCCGGACACCGGTGAATATACGTCGGACGCGGCCTTGACCGACTCGACCACCGCGCATTCTTCACCTTTGTTGAGTGCGCGGCCGACGGCAGGACTTTCGATGAACACCATGTCGCCCAGCAGATCCTGTGCGTGGTGGGTAATGCCCACGGTCAGCGTGCCGTCGGCTTCGACGCGCACCCATTCGTGGCTTGGGGTGTATTTGAGATCAGCGGGGATGTTCATGGTTTCAATTCCTGGGCAGGTTGGTTTTTTCTGGAGACAGAATCGTGGATCCTGTCTCGATTAAATGAGCGCTTTTCCGTTGCGCACAAAGGGGTATTTCACCACTCTGGCATTCAGCTTCTTGTCGCGGATTTCAACCTCGACTTCATCACCCGGCGCAATGCCGAGCGGAATCCGTGCGAGTGCAATCGATTGCTGAAGTGTAGGCGAGAAGGTACCGGAGGTAATTTCGCCGACGCCATTTTTCGTCAGCACTTTCTGATGGCTGCGCAGCACGCCCTTGTCGAGCAGCAGCAGACCGGCGAGTTGTTGGGTCACCTCGATTTTTTCCAGTGCTGCGCGACCGACGAAGTCACGTTCGGTTTTCATGTCCACCGTCCATGCCAGGCCGGATTGCAGCGGCGAGGTGGTTTCGTCCATGTCCTGGCCATAGAGGTTCATGCCGGCTTCGAGGCGCAGGGTGTCGCGTGCACCCAGTCCGATTGGCTTGGCGCCGGCTTCCATCAGGGCTTTCCAGAAAAACGGCGCGGATTTGGCCAGCACCATGACTTCGAAGCCGTCTTCACCGGTGTAGCCGGTGCGGGCAATGAACATCTCGCCCATGGCGGCGGCGTTGAAAGGCTTGAGGTGGGCGGTGATGCTGTCGACGCCGGGCAGGGCTTCGTTCAGTGCCTGGATCGCGTTCGGGCCCTGGATCGCGATCATGGCGAGATCGCGGCGCGGGGTGATCGTGAGCCCCATGTCCCAATCGGCGTTCATTTTTCCCATCCAGGCGAGATCTTTTTCCGCAGTGCCGGCGTTGACCACCAGGCGGAACCAGGACTCGTCCATGAAGTAGATGATGAGGTCGTCGATGACGCCGCCGGCTTCGTTCAGCATGCACGAGTAAAGCGCTTTGCCGGATACCTGCAGCTTGTCGACGTTGTTGGCCACCAGTCGGCGCAGGAAGGCTCGCACATTGGCGCCCTTGATGTCCAGCGGCAGCATGTGGGAGACGTCGAACAACCCGCAACCGCTGCGCACGGTGTGGTGTTCTTCGATCTGCGAACCGTAGTTGACCGGCATGTCCCAGCCGCCGAAATCGACCATTTTGGCGCCGAGTTCGCGATGGACGGCGTTGAGCGGGGTTTGTTTGAGCACTGCTTGATCAGACATAGGGGTAACCAAAATAAAAAAGGATAAAGCGCGGATACGCTTCACCCCTCTGTCCTTGGTACCTGAGAGATTACGGCGAAGTGTCTGCCGCTGCCCCTTCGGTGGCAGTTACGCTGGTTTTGATTGCCACAGCGACTGCGCTCTCCAGAGTATTCCTGGCGTTGCGGTCCATTTGCCTGAGCGATTCCGGGTGGGTTACGCCTTCGGCGGCGGCTGGGTTGAATTCAACCGGCCCGCGCTCTCCCGCAACGAGAGAGCGCACTATACCGAAGAAGCACAACGCCTACTAGCCCGGCGCTTTTATCGACACCGGATCAATAGTTGAGCTGCAAGTCGAAACCCATGGGCGCCAG
>JBBQDI010000162.1:0-4588 GCA_038319505.1 Burkholderiales bacterium | reverse complement strand
TCCTTTTGCCCGCACGCACCGAGCAGCACGCCCAAGCCCAAGCCCAACATGATTAACGCTGAAAAACGATGCATGGTACCCCCTGTGTCATTAGTTCTTTATCTGCTGCCCTGGATCTTCCTGATGCGCATCATAAAAGCATACATACATGAATGTAAATTGCAGGAGCGGGTTCTTTACTGGACAATGACATCCATTATGGTCAAAAAAACCCGTGAGGCGGCGCGTGCCACTCGCGAATCCCTCCTTGCTGCCGCACTTCAGGTATTTCGCGAACGTGGCGTCACCCACACCCGGCTTGTCGACGTTGCTGAACGAGCCGGTGTGACGCGTGGCGCAATCTACTGGCATTTCAGGGACAAAACTGAACTCTTTCAGGCAGTCTGCGAACGCGGCACGCTGCCGGTCGAGGCACTCCTGTCCGAACTGAGTCAATCCACTCAACTTGACCCCCTCGCTGTCGTCCGGCAGCTCGCCCTGATGGCGCTGACCCAATTGGCGCAGGATCCCGATACGCAGGCGATCTTCGACGTTATCTTTCATAAATGCGAATTCACTGAAGAACTGGAATCCGTCGTCAGGAAAAACGACGCTGACCGCGCCGCCTGCCTGTCACAGGTGCAGAAACTATTTGACCAGGCAGTCGCCTGCGGCCAGTTGCCGCCAACCACGGATACCTTCCTGGCGACTCAAGGCCTGCATGCCTACATGGTCGGTTTGATGCACGAATGGGTGCTCAACCCCGCCAGTTACGACCTGGCCGCCTGCGCAGAAGCATTGATCAACTGTTATTTGAGCGGACTGACGATCTCGCCGCCCATGATCCAGGCCTGAAATCAGGCTTATTGTCCGGAAGCACTCTCTTGCATGATCGTGCCCGGGCCGACATCCAGTTCAGGCGCGCGCAGCCCATTCAACTGCGGGCAGGCATCTTCTATAGCAAAAGCCATACACGCAAAAAAGTGGTACAAGCTCGATTCGAGGCAGATTACAATGAGGGGACCATGATGGATATCGTCAACCTCACCCACAATTTTCTGATCGCCATGCCGGGCATGGTCGATCCCAATTTCAACGGCACCCTGACATATATCTGTGAACATAGCGACCAAGGTGCGCTGGGGGTCGTAGTCAACCGACCGATTGATCTGGATTTGTCGACCCTGTTCGAGCAAATCGGGCTGTCCCTGCCCGAACGACTGCACAAGCACATCGTGTATTTTGGCGGCCCGGTGCAGACCGAACGTGGCTTTGTTCTGCATACGCCACCGCTCTCCTTCAGTTCCACCTTAGCCGTCAATAACGCGGTCAGCCTCACCACCTCGAAAGACGTGCTCGAAGCAGTAAGTCAGGACGCCGGGCCGGAAAAGTTCATGGTGTCGCTGGGCTACGCGGGCTGGGCCGCCGGCCAGCTGGAGGATGAAATCAAACAGAATGCCTGGCTGTCGGTGGCGGCCGACCCGCAGGTTATTTTTGACCTGGTGCCCGAAGAACGCTTGCCAGCCGCGATGAAGTTGCTGGGCATCGACTTCGCCAGCCTGTCCGATGAAGCTGGTCACGCTTGAAGCCGGGCGACACACACGGCACCGTACTGGCTTTCGATCTGGGTCTTAAACGCACCGGCGTGGCTTCAGGCGATCTATCCATTGGGGTCGCCCATCCGCTTTCCGTCATCCATGCCGAGTCCACCGATGCACGGCTGGCCGCCATCGAAAAACTCATGTCAGAATGGCAGCCGGTGGTACTGGTGCTGGGCTTGCCCACTCACTCTGACGGCAGTGAGCATGAAATGACCCGGGTCGCCAAAAACTTCGCGCGCAAATTAGAATCACGCTTTAGTCTTCCGGTGTTTCTGGTGGACGAACGTCACACCAGTACGGCGGCCGAATCCGAACTCCATGCACGTGGGATTCACGGCAAAAAAAACAAGGCACTGACGGACGCCGTCGCCGCGCAACTCATACTCCAAGGATTTTTTGATGCACGCCTCACTGCCTGATGCCAACGCCCTGATCACACGGCTCGTCGACGCCATTGCGCCCACGCTCACACCCGACACGTTTATTGTCGGCATCCATACGGGGGGCGTGTGGGTGGCCGAACGCCTGCATGCCTTGCTCCACTGCAGCACACCGCTCGGCACCCTCGACATTTCGTTCTATCGCGACGACTTTTCACGCATCGGCCTGCATCCGCAGGTCAAGCCTTCCAACCTGCCCTTCGACCTCGAAGGCCGAGCCATCCTGCTGGTCGACGACGTATTGCATTCCGGACGGACGGTGCGCGCAGCGATGAACGAACTGTTTGACTATGGACGCCCGGCTTCGATCAAACTGGCCGTGCTGGTCGACCGCGGCGGTCACGAGCTGCCAATTCGCCCCGACTTCGTTGGCCTCACGCTCGAAGTACCCGACAATCAAAACATCAACCTTTCGCGCCTTGACGACGGCCACTTGACGCTCTCACTTGCATGAACCTACAACTCTCTCCAGACGGTAACCTGCGCCACCTCCTCACGCTTGATGGTCTGCCGCGCACCATCCTGACGCACATTCTCGATACCGCCGAATCCTTCATGGACGTGGGCGAGCGCGAAGTGAAAAAAGTCCCGCTGCTGCGCGGCAAGTCGATCTTCAACCTGTTTTTCGAGCCGTCGACGCGCACCCGCACCACCTTTGAAATTGCCGCCAAGCGCCTCTCTGCCGACGTGGTCAATCTCAATATCTCCACCTCCAGTCAGACCAAGGGCGAGGCCATCCTCGACACCGTCGACAATCTCGCGGCCATGCACGCCGACATGTTCATCGTGCGTCACGCGCAATCGGGTGCCGCCCATTTCATCGCACGCAATGTGGCGCCGCATATTTCGGTGATCAACGCAGGCGACGGCCGCCACTCGCATCCGACGCAAGGCCTGCTCGACATGTTTACCATCCGCCGCTTCAAGGGCGAGTTCCACAATCTGACGGTCGCCATCGTCGGCGACGTGCTGCACTCACGGGTAGCGCGTTCACAAATCCATGCGCTGACCACGCTGGGGGTGCCAGAAGTGCGCGTGATCGGTCCCAAAACGCTGCTGCCGACCGGGGTCGAACAGATGGGCGTCAAGGTCTTTCACGACCTGGAAGCCGGTCTCGCCGGCTGCGTTGTGGTCATCACGCTGCGCCTGCAGAACGAGCGCATGAAAGGTGCGTTGCTGCCAAGCGCACAGGAATATTTCAAATTTTTTGGCCTGACGCAGGAAAAACTCGCGCACGCCAAACCGGATGCCATCGTCATGCACCCCGGCCCGATGAACCGTGGCGTGGAAATTGATTCCGAGGTGGCCGATGGCCCGCAGTCGGTGATCCTGCCGCAGGTGACCTACGGCATTGCGGTTCGAATGGCGGTAATGGCAATTCTGGCGGGGGGGGCACCGGCATGAAAATTCATATCAAAAACGGACGCGTGATCGACCCGATGAACGCACGCGACGAAGTGGCCGACGTGTTTGTGGCTGCGGGCAAGATCGTCGCCAACGGCCACGCACCCGCCGATTTCCATCCCAACCGCACGATCGACGCGAGCGGCCTCGTGGTCTGCCCCGGTCTGGTCGATTTGTCAGTTCGGCTGCGTGAACCCGGCTTCGAATACCGCGCCACCCTCGAATCTGAAATGCTCGCGGCAGCAGCCGGTGGTATCACGTCGCTTGCCTGCCCGCCCGACACCGATCCGCCTCTGGATGAACCTGGACTGGTGGAAATGCTGAAATTTCGTGCCAAGAATCTGCCCGGCCCGCGGGTCTACCCGATCGGCGCATTGACGCAGAAACTCGAAGGCAAGCTGCTGACCGAGATGGCCGAACTGACTGAGGCAGGCTGTCGCGCATTTACCCAGGCCGACGCACCGCCGCTGGACACGCAGGTGTTGCTGCGCGCGATGCAGTACGCCGCCACCTTCGGCTTCAGTCTGTGGCTGCGCCCGCAGGATCTGTCCTTGTCACACGAGGGCATCGCACATGATGGCGCCGTGGCATCACGGCTGGGGCTAGCCGGTATTCCATCTCTGGCTGAAACCGTAGCCCTGGCGACAATTCTACTGCTGGCACGCGAAACTGGCGCCCGCATTCACCTTGCGCGACTGTCAACGCGCGAAGGCATCGCCATGGTGCGTGCAGCCAAGGCGCAGGGTTTGGCTGTCACCTGTGATGTTGCCAGCACCCACGTGCATCTTTCGGAAAACGATCTGGTCAGCTTTGACTCACACCTGCATCTGGTGCCGCCGCTCCGGGGTCTGCGTGACCGCGATGCCATCCGCGAAGCGCTGCGCGACGGATCCATCGACGCACTGTGCTCCGACCACACGCCGGTCGACGAGGACGTGAAACAGGTGCCCTTCGGCGAGTCGGCCCCGGGTGCATCCGGCGTCGAACTGCTGCTGCCGCTGACCCTGAAATGGGCGCGCGAAATGGGCGTGCCGCTGATGCAGGCGATCGACCTGATTTCGTGGAAGCCCGCCCAGATTCTGGGGGTGCCGGGCGGCAATCTGTCGATCGGCAGCTGTGCCGACATCTGCATATTCGACGAGTCCGCCGAGTGGGTGGTGACCC
>JBBQDI010000161.1:0-4607 GCA_038319505.1 Burkholderiales bacterium | reverse complement strand
GCATCATGCAGCCCCAGGTTCAGCCAGGGCACGAAGACGGGGTCACGCTGGGCGTCACGGGCGAGACCAACGAACTGCGTCTGGTCGCGCGGGGTCCCTGGGTCAGCATCAGCCCGTGGAATTTCCCGCTGGCCATTTTTGTGGGACAGGTAGCCGCCGCGCTGGCGACCGGCAACACGGTGCTGGCCAAACCTGCCGAGCAGACGCCCGGCGTTGCCCTCGAAGCGGTGAAACTGCTGCATCGTGCGGGGGTGCCGGAAGGCGCGCTGCAACTGGTACACGGCCCGGGTGAAACCGTGGGCGCGGCACTGGTAGCTGCGTCCGGCGTGGCCGGAGTGGTGTTTACCGGTTCGACCCAGGTAGCCAAAATCATCCAGCGCGCCCTTGCTGCAAAAGATGGACCCATCGTGCCGTTGATCGCCGAAACGGGCGGCATTAACGCGATGCTGGTCGACAGTACCGCCTTGCCCGAACAGGTGTGTGATGTCGTCGTGCAATCGGCATTTCGCAGTGCGGGCCAGCGCTGTTCGGCGCTGCGCCTGCTGTGCGTTCACGCCGAGATTGCCGATCAGGTGATCGAGATGATTCAGGGCGCGGCCCGGGAACTGATCAGCGGCGATCCGGCCCACCTCGCCACGGATGTCGGACCGGTGATCGACAGCGAGGCGTTTGAGATGATCAGTCGTCACATTGCACGTTTGAATGTCGAAGCAAGACCGCTACTCACGCCTGAGGTAGCGCAAGCTGCGACTGAACGAACGATAAACCTGATTCCCCCTCATGCCTTCGAGGTCGGTTCAATTGCCGAATTGAAACAGGAAATTTTCGGGCCGGTGCTGCATATCGTACGCTGGCGTGGCGACCCGATGGCGGTGATCGAGCAGATCAATGCGCTGGGCTATGGCCTGACGCTGGGGATCCAGACGCGCATCGACGGCCGCGCCCAGGCGCTGGCGAGACAGGCCCACATCGGTAATGTCTATATCAATCGCAACCAGATTGGTGCCATTGTCGGAGTCCAGCCCTTTGGCGGCGAGCACCTCTCGGGTACCGGCCCCAAAGCCGGTGGTCCGCATTACCTGTACCGCTTTTGCGCCGAACAGGTGATTACGGTCAACACCACCGCTGCGGGCGGGAATGCGACCCTGTTGGCAGGGGGACGCCTCTAGCCGATTGTTGAAAGCGCACCAGGGAGGTTCAAAAAACCCAATTTATCCAAACCCAATTCAACCCATCCCAAGAGCAGACTCACAACCTCGGAGGTTCGACCGTCTGCTTCGTGCCATGAGGCACTCCTTCAAGTGATATTTGCAGTTTTAGAGAAGCAGCCGCTCAGATTCGTCGGCCCAACTATTTAGTCAGAAGCGAACGAACGGCTGCAATACGAAGTGCAACTGCCGTTCAGCCGTCATACCTTCTATTTCTATGGCCGTTCTGCCCGAGTGGCAGGCGTTTGATGAGGCTGGCCCGAATGACTGCAACGGGTCGGAATCAGTCATACAAGTTGAGCGTAAAAACAAAAACGCCCGCATGAAGCGGGCGTTTTGCATTGCGACAGACAGTCTGATTATTCGGCAGCTGCAGCGGGGGTACCACCCTTGACCTTGCGGGCGGGCAGTTTTTCCTTGATGCGGGCGGACTTGCCTGAACGCTCGCGCAGGTAGTACAGCTTGGCGCGACGGACATCACCGCGACGCTTCACTTCGACGCTGGCAACCAGCGGCGAGTGGGTCTGGAAGGTACGCTCGACGCCTTCGCCGGCGGAGATTTTACGCACGGTGAATGCCGAGTTGAGGCCGCGGTTACGCTTGGCGATGACAACGCCTTCATAAGCCTGCAAACGCTCGCGCACGCCTTCCTTTACTTTTACCTGAACGACGATGGTGTCGCCGGGGGCAAAGTCGGGGAGGGTTTTGCCCAGGCGGGCGATTTCTTCTTGTTCAAGTTGCTCGATGATGTTCATGATGTTTCCTTGCACCTGGCGGGAGAGGTAGGCCTTCGGGTCTGTTTGGACTCAGGGGCAGACATCACGCCGTTTCACATTGGTTCGGGTTTATGAGCCCTGAACCGCTTTTTTCTGCGCCGCACCCGGTGGATGCGCCGCGAGAAGATCCTGTTCCTGCTTCGACACATCACGCCTGGCCAGCAGATCGGGGCGATGGGCTGCCGTGATCGTCAGGCTTTGCTGCAACCGCCATTGGGCGATCGCGGCGTGGTTGCCGCTTTTCAATACATCCGGCACCGCCAGACCCTGCCAGACTTCGGGCCGGGTGAAGTGTGGGCAATCGAGCAGGCCGTTGGCGAAAGAGTCTTCCATCGCTGAATCTGCATCGTTCAATGCACCCGGCAGTTGCCGGATGAGCGCGTCCATCAAGGCCAGCGCGGGGAGTTCGCCGCCCGACAACACAAAGTCGCCCAGCGAAATTTCCTCGTCCACGCGGCGCTGCAATAGCCGCTCGTCGATGCCTTCGTACCGCCCGCACAATAAAACCAGTGCGGGTTTTTCTTTCAGTTCCATCACCCGCTGATGGGTCAACGGGCGGCCGCGGGGGGAAAAATGCACCACCCAGGGCGTTAAATTCTCGCTGACCAGATCCTGCTGGACGGCGTTTAACGCGCGATCCAGCGGTTCGGCCTGCATCAGCATCCCGGGGCCACCGCCGTAGGGGCGGTCATCCACGGTGCGGTGCGGATCGTCGGTGAAATCACGTGGGTTCCACGATTTGAACCGGTACAACCCGCGATCCAGCGCCCGCCGGGTGATGCCGTAATCCAGTACGGCATCGAACATTTCGGGGAAAAGCGTGACAGCATCAAAGCGCACCCCTTCCTCCTTAATAGCCTTCGCCCCAGTCCACTTCGATCTGTCCGCCCGCCACATCCACCTTGCCGACAAATTGCGCGATGAACGGAATCAGGTGTTCACGTTTGCCCTTGATCACCAGCACATCCTGCGCGCCGGTTTCCATCAGGCTGTCCACCTTGCCGAGTTCGACGCCTTCGCGGTTGACTGCGGTGAGGCCGATCAAGTCCGACCAGTAAAATTCATCTTCTGCCGGTGGCGGCAAAGCACTGCGCGCCACCGATATTTCCTGACCGCGCAAGGCATACGCCGTGTCGCGGTCATCGACCCCCACCAGTTTGGCAACCAGGGTGTTGCTGTGATCCTGGATGGTCTCGACGGTGTAAAGCGTGTGTTCGGCACCGCGTCCAACGCGCCAGGATTCGAAATCCATCAGCGTGTCCGGGTCCTCGCTAAACGTCTGAACCTTGACCCAGCCCTTGATGCCGAATGGGGCGGCGATGCGTCCCATCACAACCCAGTCACTGTCCTGGCTCAAACTTTGCCTTGAATCAGGCTTGTTTGAATCAGAAGCAGAATCAGGCGGCAGCGACAGCAGGCTTGTCCTTCTTGACCAGGCGCGCGACGGTGTCGGACATTTGGGCACCGTTGCTGGTCCAGTAGCTGATGCGCTCCTGATCCAGGCGTAGCGCCTCGGAGCCTTCGGACGCAACCGGATTGTAGAAACCGACCCGCTCGATGAAGCGGCCATCACGACGGCAGCGCGAATCGGCTACCACCACGTTATAGAAAGGACGGTTTTTGGCGCCGCCGCGCGAAAGACGAATAACAACCATGATTAAACCCACCGGGGAAACGGAGAAAACCGCGAATTATACTCAAAATTCACTGACTTGCCAGCCCTGCCTGTTGCAAGGGGTGGGGGAGTCAAGCCGGGGGCCGGATGCTCAGGTGGCGATTTCTTCCACGAAAGCCTGAAATGCGAACGCCCGATCATGAACAAAGACCAGTTTGCAGGCCTGTATGTAGTGCGCGTCATGGATCCGACCGCCCTGGATGTAACCTGTGTCACCCTGCCGTAACGTGACGGGTATGCCGTCCCGTACCAGCTTGCCGGATCCGAGCGTGTAGAACTGGATGGTCATTTCGCCTTCGACCACCACGGTCATGTCATCGCCGGGGTGGGCGTGAGGCGGTTCGGACGTACCCGCCTGCCATTGCTCCAGCATGACTTCCACGCCGTCCGGGTTGGTGGGGCAGGTGGTGCGTATGCTCAGCCCCGGTGTTTCCGGGATCGCGGCATGGTCGCGCCAGATGGCGCTGGTGGCAGAGGTGAGGGGTTTGAATGGGGCAGACATGGGGGTTCCAGTGTTGGGAGGCAAAAATGGGGTGATGGCGGAGTCTTAGCGCATGCCCGGCATCATGCCCTTCATGCCACGCATCATTTTGGAGAGGCCGCCTTTCCCCATCATTTTCATCATCTTTTGCGCCTGCTCGAACTGCTTCAGCAACTTGTTGACCTCCTGCACGTGGACGCCCGCGCCCGCAGCGATGCGGCGCTTGCGCGAGGCCTTGAGGAGGTCGGGCTTGCGGCGCTCCAGCGGGGTCATGCTGTTGATGATGCCTTCTATCCGGTTGACGGATTTATCGTCGGCGCCTGCCGGCATGTTCATTTGGCCGGCTCCGGGCAGCTTGTCCATCAGGGCCGACATGCCGCCCATTTTGCGCATCTGCTGGATTTGGGACTTGAAGTCTTCAAGGTCGAAGTCCTTGCCCTTCTTGACCTTGTCGGCGAGCTTTTTGG
>JBBQDI010000160.1:0-4607 GCA_038319505.1 Burkholderiales bacterium | reverse complement strand
TCTACCAAACCCTGGGCAATCTCTATGCCGACCAGGGCCGCTGGATCGATGCTCAGTCCGCCTATTTCGAGGCCTATCGCGGCGCACCCGACAACGCCGATTACGCTTTCAACCTGGCGGTTAGCCTCGATCAGTTGCGTCAGCCTGCAGCCGCGCTGAAATATTACGAAAAGGCGCTTGCGGTCGGGGGCGTGCACCGCTTCGACAGCACCCAGGCTGAAGCGCGTGTACAACTGCTGAAGTCGGTTCGTTAAGCGTATTTATATGGAGCGCCGTAAAAAACTCCGTATGGGTGAAACCCTGGTTTCGCAGGGACTGATCACCGTCGACCAGCTACGCATCGGCCTCAAGGAACAAAAAGCCACCGGGCTGCCGATTGGCCGCCAGCTCGTCGCGCTGGGCTTCATGACCGAGGCGGTGCTGCGTGACCAACTCGCCAACGCTCTGGGCAGCCAGGGTATCGATCTCACGCAGGTGGTGGCCGACCCCGAGGCGCTGCAACTGGTGCCCGAAGACTTCGCCCGCCGCCATCACTTGTTGCCCATTGCCCACGACGCGTCGCGCAACATCCTGACGCTGGCCACCACCGACATGTTCAACGTGGTCGCACTCGATCAGCTGAAGGCCGCACTCGGTGGCCAGCTCGAGATCGACACGCTACTGGCGGCAGAAGCACAGCTGCTCGAATGCATCGACAAATTCTACGGTTTTGACCTCTCGCTCGACGGTATCCTGCGCGAAATCGAAACCGGTGAAGTCGACTATGCCAGCCTCAATCCCGACACCGAGGAATATACCCAGCCGGTGGTACGCCTGGTCGGGGCGCTGCTGACCGATGCGATGAAGCGCGAATCGAGCGACATCCACTTCGAGCCCGAACACTCTTTCCTGCGCATCCGCTACCGCATCGACGGCGTGCTGGAACAGATTCGCAGCCTGCACAAAACCTACTGGCCCGGCATTCTGGTGCGCCTGAAAGTGTTGTCCGGCATGAACATCGCGGAGACGCGCGCGCCACAGGATGGTCGCATGTCACTGACGCTGAACGGCCGCCCGATCGATTTCCGGGTGTCGTCGCAGCCGGGCATCCACGGCGAAAACCTGGTGCTGCGCATCCTCGATCGCGAGAAATCCATCATGCCGCTGGAGCAGATGGGGTTCACCGCAGAGGCCCTGCGGGAACTGAAGCTGATGATGGCGCGGCCGGAGGGCATTCTGGTGGTCACCGGGCCGACTGGCTCCGGCAAAACCACCACGCTGTATTCGATGCTTTCGCACCTCAACAACGAGACCGTGAACATCATGACGCTGGAAGACCCGGTCGAGTACCCGGTCACGCTGATGCGCCAAAGCTCGGTCAACGAAACCATCAAGCTCGATTTCGCCAACGGCATCCGCTCGATCATGCGGCAAGACCCCGACATCATTCTGGTCGGCGAAGTTCGCGACAAGGACACCGCCGAAATGGCCTTCCGCGCCGCCATGACCGGCCACCAGGTATTTACCACCCTGCACACCAACTCTGCGCTCGGCGTGTTTCCGCGCCTGATGGATATCGGCATCCAGCCCGGCATTCTGTCCGGCAACATTATCGGTGTCGTGGCCCAGCGCCTGATTCGCAAACTCTGTCCGCACTGCAAGGAAGCCTACACGCCGGACGAACACGAAGCCGCCATCCTCGGTTCCGACCCGGCCCACCCGCTGCAGATATATCGCGCCGCAGGTTGCCCGGCATGCAGCAACAAAGGTTACAAGGGACGGCTGGCGCTGATCGAGCTATTGCGGATGGACCCGACACTGGATGAACTGGTAGCCAACCACGCGCCCCTGCATGAAATCCGGCGTGCAGCTTTCGAGCATGGTTACCATCCGCTGGCAGAAGACGGCATCCAGCGCGTGAAGGATGGCGTCACCTCGCTGGCAGAAGTGGCGCGGGTAGTGGACTTGACGGGACGGGTGTGAGAATGGGGCCTAGGTCATTTTTGCTGTCAGTGGGCACGCAAGGACTGCGCTAACCATGCCCTTCTTCAACTACCGCGCCATCGACCAAACTGGCCGCACCGCCAAGGGCACGCTATCGGCCGTCAACGATGTCGACCTCGAACTGCGCCTGAAACGCATGGGGCTCGACCTCATCACCCTGTCCGAACTGTCGCGACAATATGCACCGCAAGGCCGCGAGCGGGTGACGCGACGTGATCTGGTGACATTCTGCATCCACATGCGCTACATCACCCGCGCCGGGATTCCGTTGCTGGATGGCCTGCGCGACCTGCGCGACACCATGGAGAAGCGCGGCTTTCGCGATGTGCTAACTGCCCTGCTGGAAGACCTGGAAGGCGGCAAAGTACTGTCACAGGCCTTGGCAGCGCACCCGGCCGTATTCGGCGCCGTGTTCGTCCACAGCGTCAAGGCGGGCGAGCAAACCGGTCTGCTGGACGCGGTATTCGATCGCCTGGCCGAATCACTGAAGTGGCAGGAGGAGGTCGCGGCCAAAGCCAAACGGCTGATGATCTATCCGGCAATGGTGCTGGTCGTCGTTGGCGCGGCCATCCTTTTTTTGCTGGTGTACCTGGTTCCGCAAGTGCTCACGCTAGTAAAAACCATGGGGGTCGCGTTACCGCTGCCGACGCTGATCCTGATGGCGGTATCGAGCGCGGTGCGTGCCTATTGGCTGGTCGGCCTGTTGCTGGCACTGGCGCTGGGTATCGGGCTGCCCCTGTGGGTAAAAAAGAGTGAAACGGGGCGCGAGTGGTGGGATCGCACCCAATTGCGACTTCCGATCATCGGGCCAATTGTGCAGAAGATCGTGCTGTCGCGCTTTACCAATACCTTGTCGATGATGTATCGATCGGGCGTGACCGTTCTCGATGCCCTGCGTGCGGGCGAAATGATCGCCGGCAACCGGGTGATTGCAAGTGGCATCCACCGCGCCGCGCAGCAGATTGCAGACGGACGCGGGCTGTCCGAAAGCTTTCAGTCGCTGGCGCTGTTCCCCCCCCTGGTGATCCGCATGCTGCGCGTGGGTGAAGCAACCGGCGCACTCGACGAAGCACTGGATAACGTGACGTATTTCTACAATCGCGAAGTGCTCGACTCGATTGAAAACGGCCTCAGAATTCTGGAGCCCCTGCTCACCGCAATCCTGGGCTTGCTGCTCGGCGGCATTCTGGTGTCGGTGTTGCTGCCGATTTACGACCTGATCGGAAATCTGCCATTATGATTTTCGCCCATCGCCTGATCCTGCTTGCCACGCCACTCCAGATTGGCGTGCTCGACTGGCGTCCAGGGCGGATGCACTGGCACGGTGAGTTTTCTGCCAGCGCGGCCGGTATGGCGGCGTTCCGCGAGATCATGGCCAAGCACGCGCACCTGCCCGTGCTGCTGGTAGTTGATACCGTGGATGAGGATTTTCGCAGCGAGATCATGCCGCATGTACAGGGGCGTGCGCGCGACGAACTGCTGGCACGCAAGCTCAAGCAGGTGTTCCGCAATGCACGCTTTACCGGGGCGTGGCGACAGGCACGCGAACCGACCGGGCGCCGCGACGATCGTTATCTGCTGGCAGCCCTGACCGATGTCGACTGGTTGACACCCTGGCTCAGCGTGCTGCTACGCGAACGCATCCCGTTGTCCGGCATTACCCCGCTGGCGATGGCGTGCCAGCATCTGCTCGCCAAGCTCCGGGTACAGGAGCCGCACGCGCTGCTGGCCTATCGCCTCCACAACAGCCTGCGGCTGTCCTACTATCACAATGGTCTGTTGCGTTTTTCGCGCCTGATCAGCAGCGACGCCCCAAGCCAACTACCGGGTAATGCGGCCGACGAAATATCCAAAACGCAGTTGTACCTCACCGGCCAACGCATTTTGCCGCGTGAAGCCCGTCTGCATGTGCTGCTGCTTGACCCGAGCGGCCAACTGGACAGCGCGCAGGTGCAACTCAATGCCGATCCCGCGTTCAGTACGCGACTGATTGATCTGCCCAGCCTTGCACGGGCGTTGCGCATTCCAGATGATTTCCTGACGGCCACACCGGAAGTCGCCCCGTTGGCAGCGATCGCAGGTGAGGCCGTGCGGCTCAATCTGGCCCCACCCGAACTGCTGCTTCGGCATACTGAATTCTGCTGGCGGCGCGGCCTGAATATGGCGGCCGGCATGGTTGCAGCCATCGGACTGACCCTGAGCGCGACCTACTGGCTCCATGCACAAGGGATGAGGGATCAGGCGCTTCTGGTTCAGGCAGAAGCACAACGCGGAGACGCACGCCACGCCGCGATTGTGCGCAATTTCCCTGCCCTCGCCACGCGCCCTGACCAACTCGGTCTGACCCTCGCCCTGGCAACGCAGCTCAATCATGCGTCGCTCGACGTCAACGCACTGTTCACGCTGCTGGGATCTGCGCTCACAACGCACCCTGATGTGGTGGTCAAAGCGTTGACACTGCAACACACGGGCGCAGGCACGGCGGATATCAAGCTGGACGCACAGCTGTCCGACTTTGACGGCAACTACCGTACCGCCATGTCGCGCATCGACAGCTTTGTCGCGCGACTTGCTGCCACGCCTGGCGTTGCAGCAGTCGAACGCGTAACCAGTCCTGTCAACAC
>JBBQDI010000159.1:0-4612 GCA_038319505.1 Burkholderiales bacterium | reverse complement strand
GGTAGCCGCAACTGGTCGTATTACCTGTGGGATGTGCTGATGTTTCAGCAGTGGCATGAGGCGGCGAAATGAAGTTGCTGTATATCGTCACTGAAGACTGGTATTTCGTTTCGCACCGGTTGCAACTCGCAGTGGCTGCACAGGCGGCAGGGTTTGACGTGGCGGTGGCCACCTGCAAGGGACAACAAGCGGATGAGATTTGCGGCGCGGGAATTCGGCTGATTCCTTTCACTTTGTCGCGGCGCGGGGGCAACCCACTGCGCGAGGTGATGGCGCTGTGGCGCCTGTATCGTGATGAGCAACCCGATCTGGTACACCATGTGGCACTTAAACCAGTAATGCTGGGTGCATTGGCGGCGCGGTTGGCGCGCGTGCCTGCACAGGTGAACGCGGTGGCAGGGCTTGGGTGGTTGTTCATCTCATCCAGCGGTGTCGTGCGCTTGGTTCGTCCGACTTTGCTTTGGATACTGGTACGCCTTCTTAACCGTCAGTGCAGCCTGACCATTGTGCAAAATCCGGAAGACAAGGCCTTGCTCGAATGCTCAGGAATGTCTTCCCAGCGCTTGCGGCTAATACGTGGTGTGGGAGTGGATGTTCAGGGCTTTTATCCGGTGATGCCGCCACCCGGACCAGTTTGCATTGTTTTGGTTGCACGCATGTTGTGGGACAAGGGCGTGGGAGAGTTTGTCGAAGCTGCACGCCAATTGGCTGAGGAAGGTGTCAATGCACGCTTTGTGCTGGTGGGTGCCCCCGATCCTGCCAATCCTGCGTCGGTACCTGAATCGACCTTGCGCAGCTGGCATGGGAAGCAGGGCGTGGAGTGGTGGGGCAGGCGGGAAGACATGCTCGCTGTGTTGCAAGGGGCTCATATCGCTTGTCTGCCGTCTTACCGCGAAGGCTTGCCAAAATCCCTTCTGGAGGCTGCCGCCTGTGGCTTGCCGATCGTGACGACCGATGCACCGGGTTGTCGCGAGGTGGTGCGAGATGGAGTGAACGGCCTATTGGTGCCGGTGCGTGATGCGGCAGCGCTGGCGACAGCGTTAAAAAAACTCATCGATGGCGCTGCACTGCGCCGCCGCATGGGCGAGCAGTCGCGGTTGCGGGCAGAAACAGAATTTGGATTGGAGACCGTCATTGCGCAAACGCTGGCGGTTTATCGCGAGGTCTGCACATGAAGGCACTGGTAACTGGCGCTACCGGTTTTGTGGGGACGGCACTATGCGCCAGGCTGGCGGAAAATGGGCTTGAGGTGGTGCCCGCTGTGCGCGGTAAGTCCGGTTTGCCACACGAGATGGTGGTCAGCAATCTGGATGCGTCGACGGATTGGCAGTCTGCTCTGTCTGGCTGCGATGCGGTGGTGCATCTTGCCGCACGGGTCCATGTGATGGACGATACCGTACAGAACGCATTGGCACGGTATCGGGAAACCAATACCGAGGCCACGCTCACTCTTGCCCGCCAGGCTGCCCAGGCGGGCGTAAAGCGTTTTGTGTTCATCAGCACGATCAAGGTCAATGGTGAAGGACGCGATGTTGCTTATCGTGAAACAGATGTTCCCGCCCCCGACGATGCCTATGCGATTTCCAAATGGGAGGCCGAGCAGGGCTTGCAGCAGATTGCACAGGAAACCGGATTGGAAGTGGTCGTCCTGCGCCCGCCGCTGGTGTATGGACCGGGGGTAAAAGCCAATTTCATGCGATTGATACGCATCATCAAGCGTGGCTGGCCGCTACCGCTGGGGGCAATTCGAAACCAGCGCAGCCTGTTGTATCTGGGTAATTTTGTCGATGCGATCCGGCTTTGCATCGAACACCCGGATGCTGCGGGCCAGACATTTTTACTCGACGATGGCCATCCCGTTTCGACACCGGAATTGATCCGCGCGGTGGCGCATGCTATGGGTCGACCGGCGCGTTTGCTGGCAGTGCCTGTGGGCATGTTGGAACTGGCGGGCACGCTGCTGGGCAAACGTGCTGCCGTGGCGCGCCTGACCCGCTCACTTTATGTGGATGGTTCGGCCATTCAAACACAACTGGGCTGGACGCCGCCGTTTTCGATGGAAGCCGGATTAGCGGCAACTGTGGCCGCTGCGGCATGATCTGGCTGGCCCCTTTTTCAGCTTTTGGAGTCTGTTGGCTGATGCTGGCCTGGTTGCTGCGGCGTGGAGGTCTGCCGATGGATCACCCCAATGCACGTTCGCTGCATGAAACGCCGACGCCGCGCATCGGTGGACTGGGCATCATGGCAGGGGTGCTGGTTGCTGCCGTGTGGCTGGCAGACGGCGCCTTGCTACCGGTGATGTTGGCGGCCGTTGCACTGGCTGCGGTGTCGGTGCTGGATGATGTGCGCAGCTTGCCAGCGACGGTGCGCCTTCTGGCACATCTTGTCGTGGCAGTGGCATGCCTGATGGCGCTCGGGCTGGCCGGTTGGGCGATGCTGCTGGGCACGCTGGCGGTAGTGTGGATGACCAACCTGTATAACTTCATGGATGGATCAGACGGACTGGCGGGCGGCATGGCTGCAATCGGTTTCGGTGCGCTGGCGCTGGCCGCGTGGTTTGGGGATGCGCCGGGGCTGGCTGTATTTTGTGCGTCCATTGCCGCAGCGGCCCTGGCATTCCTGCGTTTCAACTTCCCGCCTGCACGGGTGTTCATGGGAGATTCCGGATCGATTCCGCTGGGATTCCTGGCGGCCGTACTTGGCATCCTGGGCGCGCGACAAAACCTGTGGCCATGGCTGTTTCCGATTCTGGCATTTTCACCTTTCATCGTCGATGCCAGCGTAACGATCGCACGACGTGGGTTGCGTGGAGAAAAAGTCTGGCAGGCGCATCGTTCGCATTATTATCAGCGTGTGGTGTTGCTGGGTGCGTCGCATCGCCAACTCGCATGGGCCGCCTATACGCTGATGCTCACCGGTGTCGTGCTGGCTTTCACGCTGCGCGCGATGCCGCAGCACACAACCTGGCTACTTATGCTGTGTGCAGTAATCTACGTCCTGATATTTTTGACCATCGACCGGCGCTGGCTCCTCACTCGCAATGAACATTAACCCTCGCTCCGTCATCATCATCCTGCACGACATCCTGGTGGCAGCCTTTGCCTGGCTGGGTGCGTACTGGCTGCGTTTCAATCTGGAGGTGCCGCCCGAGTTTCAGGCAGCAGCCTTGTCCACGCTGGCCTGGGTGGTGCCGTTGCAGGCCTGGGTGTTCTGGCGCTTTGGTCTGTATCGTGGATTCTGGCGCTTTGCCAGCTTGCCCGATCTCAAACGGATCGTGTTGGCGGTAGGGGTGGCGGCGATACTCATTCCGGTGGCACTCATTCTGTTTCGGGTCAGCGCCGTGGTGCCACGTTCGGTACTGATTCTTGATCCGCTGCTGCTGGTGATGGTCATGGGCGGCAGTCGCCTGGCATACCGCGCGCGGAAAGAGCATCACCTGACCCGGGTGATGCGTCCGGGCAGCAAGCCGGTGCTGGTGGCGGGCGCGGGGTCGGCAGCCGATTTCTTGCTGCGCGAACTGGCGCGCAATCCCGCCGGATTTCACGTGGTGGGCCTGCTGGACGATCGCCATGACAAGCAGGGGCGGTTGGTGCAGGGGGTTCCGGTGCTGGGCGTTCTGGATGATGTTGCAGCGTGCGCACGCAAAATGGAAGTGGACGACATTGTATTGTCGTTGCCGTCAGCGGCGCACGTGGTCCGTAAACGTGTCACCGATTCCTGCGCCGCAGCCGGATTGAACGTGATGACCATTCCGTCGCTTGAAGACCTGGTGTCGGGCCGGGTATCGGTATCCAGCTTGCGCCAGATCGAGCTGGACGACCTGCTTGGACGTGACCCGGTGGCGTTGGACGACAGCGGTTTGCATCGATTGTTGACTGGCCAGGTTGTGATGGTGACCGGTGCGGGCGGTTCGATCGGTTCGGAACTATGTCGGCAAATAGCAGGGTATGCACCAGCGAAACTGGTGTTGTTCGAGCAATCCGAGTTGGCGCTGTATGCAATGGAGCAGGAATTGCCGCAGCGTTTTCCAGGCTTATCTATTGAACCGGTGATCGGAGACGTCAAGAACGCGGTCTGGGTCAATCAGGTCATGGCCGGGCATCACCCCGCCGTGGTGTTCCATGCCGCGGCCTACAAGCACGTGCCGCTGATGGAAAATGCCAATGCCTGGGAAGCGGTGCGCAACAACGTGCTGGGCACCCAAGTCGTCGCCGCGGCTGCGCAGGCGCATGGCGTGGGCAAGTTCGTGATGATCTCCACCGACAAGGCGGTCAATCCGACCAATGTCATGGGCGCGACCAAGCGCCTGGCCGAGATGACCTGTCAGGCCATGCAGCTGTCCACGGGCACGCGCTTCGTGTCGGTGCGGTTCGGCAATGTGCTGGGTTCTTCGGGCAGCGTGATCCCCAAGTTCCAGAAACAGATCGAGATGGGCGGGCCGGTCACGGTAACGCATCCGGACATCACGCGCTTCTTCATGTCGATTCCCGAAGCCACGCAACTTGTTTTACAAGCGGGCCTGATGGGCGAGGGCGGCGAAATTTTCGTCCTCGACATGGGTGAACCGGTCAAAATTGCCGAGCTTGCCAAGCTCATGATTCGACTGTCTGGC
>JBBQDI010000158.1:0-4635 GCA_038319505.1 Burkholderiales bacterium | reverse complement strand
GGGGCGCGATTCGCTGTGGTGGTGCATCTGCTGTCGGTGTCGAACAACCAGCGCGTACGCGTGCGCGTGTTCTGTCCTGACGAAAGTCTGCCGGTCGTCGCTTCTTTGGTCGATATTTGGCCGTCTGCCAACTGGTTCGAGCGTGAGGCGTTTGATCTGTACGGGATTGTGTTTGAGGGCCATCCCGATCTGCGCCGCATCCTGACTGATTACGGTTTCATTGGTCATCCTTTCCGCAAGGATTTCCCCTTGTCCGGCAATGTTGAAATGCGCTACGACCCCACGCAGCGACGGGTGATTTATCAGCCGGTATCGATTGAGCCTCGGGAAATCGTGCCACGAATCGTGCGTGACGAGAGCTACGGGGAAGGGCGCTGATGGCTGAAATCCGTAACTACACCATGAACTTCGGTCCGCAACATCCTGCGGCGCACGGCGTGCTGCGTCTGGTGCTGGAGCTCGACGGCGAGGTGATCCAGCGCGCCGATCCGCACATTGGTCTACTGCATAGAGCCACCGAAAAGCTGGCCGAGCACAAGACTTTCATCCAGTCGGTGCCTTACATGGATCGCCTCGACTATGTGTCGATGATGGTCAACGAACATGCCTACGTGATGGCGATCGAAAAGCTGCTCGGCATTGAGGTGCCGGAACGCGCGCAGTACATCCGTGTGTTGTTCGATGAGATCACGCGTGTGCTCAATCACCTGTTGTGGCTGGGTGCGCACGCGCTCGATGTGGGTGCAATGACAGTGTTTCTCTATGCTTTCCGTGAACGCGAAGATTTGATGGACTGCTATGAAGCGGTGTCGGGTGCGCGTTTGCACGCAGCCTACTATCGCCCGGGCGGCGTCTATCGCGACCTGCCTGACACCATGCCGCAGTACCAGGCGCAGCACACTCGCAATGATGCGACGATGAAATCGATGAATGCCAATCGTCAGGGCTCGTTGCTCGACTTCATCGAAGACTTCAGCCAGCGTTTCCCGACCTATATCGATGAATACGAGACCCTGCTGACCGATAACAGAATCTGGAAGCAACGTACCGTGGGTATCGGGGTGGTGTCGCCCGAACGCGCGCTGGCATTGGGCTTCACCGGGCCGATGTTGCGTGGCTCCGGCGTCGAGTGGGACATGCGCAAGAAACAGCCTTATGAAGTTTACGATCGCATGGATTTCGATATCCCGGTCGGCACCAACGGTGATTGTTACGACCGCTACCTGGTGCGTATCGAAGAAATGCGGCAGTCCAATCGAATTATCAAACAGTGTGTCGACTGGCTGCGCAAAAACCCCGGCCCGGTCATTATCGATAATCACAAGGTTGCGCCGCCGTCGCGGATCGACATGAAACAGAACATGGAAGAGTTGATCCACCACTTCAAGCTCTTTACCGAGGGAATGCACGTTCCGGCTGGCGAAGCGTATGCCTCGGTGGAGCACCCTAAAGGCGAATTCGGAATTTACCTGGTGTCGGACGGCGCCAATAAACCCTACCGGTTGAAAATCCGCGCGCCAGGCTATGCGCATCTGTCTGCGCTCGACGAAATGGTGCGCGGTCATATGATCGCCGATGTCGTTGCGATCATCGGTACGCAGGATATTGTTTTCGGGGAGATCGACCGCTGATGGCCAACCCTGATTCCAATAGCCTGCAGCTCAGTGCTGAATCCCTCGCGCTGATCGATATGGAAATTGCCAAATATCCCGCTGACCAGAAACAGTCAGCGGTGATGGGCGCTTTGCGTATCGCACAATCCGAACGCGGTTGGCTCAAGCCCGAACTCATCGAATACGTCGCCGACTATCTTGAAATGCCGGCCATTGCTGCGTATGAAGTGGCCACGTTTTACAACATGTACGACACCCAACCGGCAGGACGACACAAGATCACCTTGTGTACCAATCTGCCGTGCATGCTGTTGGGTGCGGGCGAGTTGGGAAATTACCTGAAGCAGAAACTGGGTGTCGAGTTTGGTGAAACCACCGAAGATGGTCGCTTCACCCTGAAGGAAGGCGAGTGCATGGGCGCGTGTGGCGATGCGCCGTTGTGCCTTCATAACAACCATGTCATGCACTCCTATCTCACCCCCGAGAAGGTAGACGAACTCCTGGACAAGCTGAAATGAGTTTGCTCGCCCCCAACTCCCAGGTCTGCAGCTGGACGCAGTCCCTCGACAATCCGGCTTCGCTCGCGACCTATGTCGCCCACGGTGGCTATCAGGCGCTGCGTCGGATTGTCACCGAGCAGATGCCGGGTGACACCATTATCGCCGAACTCAAAACCAGTGCCCTGCGCGGGCGTGGTGGTGCGGGTTTTCCAACCGGGCTCAAGTGGAGCTTCATGCCGCGTGCGTTTCCAGGCGACAAGTACATCGTATGCAACAGCGACGAGGGCGAGCCGGGTACCTTCAAGGACCGTGACATTCTGCGTTACAACCCGCACCAATTGATCGAAGGCATGGCGATTGCAGGCTATGTGCTGGGTGCGCGGGTGGGGTACAACTATATTCATGGTGAAATTTTCGATTGCTACGACATTTTCGAACGCGCCCTGAACGAGGCGCGCGAGGCTGGCTTTCTCGGCGACAAGCTGTTCGACACGGATTTCTGTTTTCAATTGCATGCGCACCTTGGCTATGGCGCCTACATCTGCGGCGAGGAGACCGCGTTGCTCGAGTCAATCGAAGGCAAGAAAGGCCAGCCGCGCTTCAAGCCGCCTTTCCCTGCCAGCTTTGGTTTGTACGGCAAGCCGACCACCATCAACAACACCGAAACACTGGCCAGTGTGCCGTGGATCATGCAGCACGGTGGCCAGGCTTTCCTCGAGCTCGGCAAGCCCAACAACGGCGGTCCCAAGCTGTTTTCGGTGTCGGGCCACGTCAACAAACCGGGCAATTACGAGGTGCCATTGGGTACGCCTTTTTCGGAACTGCTCGCGATGGCCGGCGGGGTGCGTAGCGGCCACAAGCTGAAAGCTGTTATTCCAGGTGGATCGTCAGCGCCGGTTTTGACAGGTGAAATCATGATGGACTGCACCATGGATTTTGATTCCATCGCCAAGGCCGGCTCCATGCTGGGCTCGGGCGCGGTCATCGTGATGGACGAAACCGTATGCATGGTGCGCGCGCTGGAGCGCTTGTCCTATTTCTATTTCGAAGAATCGTGCGGCCAGTGCACCCCCTGCCGCGAGGGTACAGGCTGGATGTACCGGGTGATTCATCGCATCGAGCATGGCCAGGGTCGGGCGGATGATCTGGATCTGCTCAACAGCGTGGCAAGCCGCATCGGCGGCCATACGATCTGTGCGCTGGGTGATGCAGCGGCGATGCCGGTGCAAAGCTTCCTCAAACATTATGGCCACGAGTTCGAGCATCACATCGAACACAAACGCTGCATGGACGGAACGGGGCAGTAAGCATGGCTACGCTTAATATCGAAATTGACGGACGCACGCTTCAGGTCGAAAGCGGCGACACCATCATGGATGCAGCGAATCAGGTCGGCATCACGATCCCGCATTTTTGCTATCACAAGAAACTGTCGATCGCCGCCAATTGCCGCATGTGCCTGGTGCAGGTGGAAAAGGCGCCGAAGCCACTGCCTGCCTGCGCCACGCCCGTAACCGACGGCATGAAAGTGCATACCCGTTCGGAATACGCGATCAACGCGCAAAAAAGCGTGATGGAGTTTTTGCTGATCAACCATCCGCTCGATTGTCCGATCTGCGACCAGGGCGGTGAGTGCACCTTGCAGGATCTGGCAGTGGGATATGGCGGCTCGTCGTCGCGCTATCAGGAATTAAAGCGGGTTGTAATAGAAAAAAAACTTGGCCCGCTAATCGCCACCGACATGACGCGCTGCATCCACTGCACTCGCTGTATACGTTTCGGCCAGGAAATCGGCGGAGTGATGGAGCTCGGTATGGCCGGTCGCGGTGAACATGCCGAGGTGATGCCGTTTCTGGAAAGCCAGATGACGTCGGAGCTGTCGGGCAACGTCATCGATCTGTGCCCGGTCGGCGCGCTGACCAGCAAACCGTTCCGCTACACCGCCCGCAACTGGGAGCTATCGCGCCGCCACTCGATCAGTCCGCATGATAGTTTGGGTTCCAACCTCGAAGTACAGGTCAAGGACAACAAGGTCATGCGCGTGCTGCCGCGCGAGAACGAAGACGTCAACGAATGCTGGCTGGCTGACCGAGACCGGTTTTCCTATGAAGGCCTGAACACGTCTGAGCGCCTGACCCAGCCGATGATCAAGCAGGATGGGCAGTGGGTCGAGGTGACCTGGCAGACGGCACTCGACTTTGTAACGGACAAACTGAAATCCATCCCGGCTGACCAGATCGGCGCACTGTCGACACCGTATCGACCCGCGGAAGAACTCTTTCTACTGCAGAAACTGATGCGCGGCATGGGCTGTGGCAACGTCGACCACCGCCTGCGGCAGTCGGATTTCTCGCTCGACGACAAGGCGCATGGTGGTTTTTGGCTGGGCATGCCGGTGACCTACATGTCGCGTCTCAACCGCATGCTGGTGGTGGGTTCCAATCTGCGCAAGGATCATCCGTTGATGGCGCACCGGATTCGCGAGTCGGTGCGCTGGGGCGGGCAGCTGAATTTGATCAACG
>JBBQDI010000157.1:0-4670 GCA_038319505.1 Burkholderiales bacterium | reverse complement strand
GACCAACTGCATCGTTCTGGCGCGTGCCGATGCCTTTGCTTCCAAGAATCGCCCGCTGCACAGTGTGGTCGATGCCTTTGCGATGGGCCTGGGATTGACGGCGGTGCTGGTGGTACTGGGCGCGATGCGCGAACTCGCTGGCAAGGGCACGCTGCTCTCCGGCATTGATCTGGTGTTTGGCGAAGCGGCCAAGGGCTTCGTGCTGCACGTGCTGCCCAACTATCAGGGCTTTTTGCTCGCCATTCTGCCGCCTGGTGCCTTTATCTCGCTGGGACTGCTGATCGCCGCCCATAACTGGAACAAGACACGCGCCGAGCAGCGCGCCCGTGCGCCGATTCCCATCCCGGCATGAAGCCATCGCTGAAACGACAGGCCGAGAAACAGGCTTTTAAAAATCCACCCGAAACACGGTATGACTGAAGCGTCCCGATGAACCCTGTCAAGCGCCACGAAATCTTCAGCCGCCTGCGTGCCGCCAACCCCCATCCCACCACCGAACTCGAATACACCACGCCGTTCGAGTTGCTGGTGGCAGTGGTGCTGTCGGCGCAATCCACCGACAAGGGGGTCAACCTGGCGACACGGAAACTGTTTCCAGTTGCCAACACACCCGAGGCCATCTACGCGCTGGGGGAAGCCGGCCTCGCCAATTACATCAAGACAATTGGTCTATACAAAAGCAAGGCCCGGCACCTGATCACCGCCTGCAAGATGCTGGTCGAACTGCACGCCAGCGTGGTTCCGGCCGACCGTGCCGCACTCGAAGCGCTGCCCGGGGTGGGGCGAAAAACCGCAAACGTGATTCTGAACACTGCCTTTGGCCAGCCGACGATGGCGGTCGATACGCATATCTTTCGCGTCGCCAATCGCATCGGTCTCGCGCCGGGCAAAACGGTGCTGGACGTGGAAAAGAAACTGCTCAAGAGCATTCCCGATGAATTCCGCATCGACGCTCACCACTGGCTGATCCTGCACGGACGCTATGTGTGCCAGGCCCGAAAACCCAAATGCGGCGCGTGCATCATTGCCGATCTGTGCGAGTACAAGGGCAAGCTTGTTGCGCCTGTTCCCCCAGCAATGAAACCCAGATAATGTTCAACCCCAGCCGTGATCAGGTGCGCCAGTTTTTTTTCGACGTATGGGCGAAATACCGTGCCGGCCAGCCGCTGGCGGGTGCTGAGCAGCCTGCGCTCGACGCGGTGCTGGCGCACCCGGAATACCACGTCATCCTCGACCAGCCCGAGCGATATCAGGAAAGGGATTACCTGCCTGAGTCGGGCGAAACCAATCCCTTCCTGCATTTATCCATGCATCTGGCGATTGCCGAACAATTGTCGGTCGACCAGCCAACTGGAATTCACGCGCGTTATCTGCGCCTGCTCAAGCATCATGGCGACCCGATGGATGCCCAGCACGCAATCATGGAATGTCTGGCGGAAATGATCTGGCAGGGGCAGCGTCACCAGACCGCATTTGATTCGGTGGCCTATTTGCGCTGCCTGGATCGCGCACTCGGCGAAACCTGAACGGTTTCCTCGCCCACCCTGATCGCCACTCGCCGGGCTTCATTTTGGCGGGATCCGGCCGATAACTCAGAGGCAAACGAAGATGCTGGCTACAACAGCATGCCCCCGGCAACCTGACAGGTCCGGGGCTGCGGGCTGACCCTTCCTTGATTGGCCCGAGTCTGACCCTGCCGAATTAACCGCGGAAACCCGTTTCATTCAATAAAACCACTTGATCGATGAAGCAGATTGAACAACTCAATATCAGCGGCCAACTGCCCTCGCCCAAAGGGGTGGCGCTGGCTGTACTTGAATTATCCCAACGCGAAAACATCACCCTGGGCGAAATCGCCCGGGTCGTGCAAACCGACCCGGCATTGTCCGGGCGATTGATCAAGCTGGCCAACACGGCTTCGCGCATTGCGCGCCCGGTGGTATCAGTGCAGGAGGCAGTCGTGCGGCAGGGCATATCGGCAGTACGCCAACTCGCGCTGGGCTTTTCATTGCTTGACCAGTACCGCGCCGGTGAATGCCATGCTTTTGACTATCAGTCGTACTGGTCCCATTCGCTCCTGATGGGGCTCACGATGCAGGCGTTGGGCGACCGGGTACGGATCGCCTCCACCGACGAACTGTTTATTTGCGGCTTGCTGGCGCAGGTTGGGAAACTGGCACTGGCAACGGCTTATCCGGATGAATACAACGCCGTACTGATTGCCCATCGCGCGGATTCATCGCAGCCCCTCGCCACCCATGAACGCGCCCACCTGGAAACCGACCATGGCGAACTGGGGATCGCACTGATGAGTGACTGGGGGATACCCGGGGTCTTTACTGCACCATTGGCCCAGTATGAAGGCACAAAAGCGCCCGGCTTTCCCCATGACTCGCGGTCGAACAGCATGATACTGATGCTGCGTCTGTCACATCGGCTAGCCGACCTTGGACTGGCCGAAGCCGATGTACGGCCGCAACTGGCAAGAGAATGGATAACGCTGGCAACCGAACTCGACATTCCGCTGGAAACCTCCGGGAGCTTCATCGACGAGATCATTGCAATTTGGCGAAACTGGGGGGTGCTGCTCAAGATTCCGACAGCGGCCCTGCCGCCCTTCAGCGCAATCAACCATGACAATGCTGAAGCCGCTGCAGAAGAATCGCCGCTGCGCATCGTGGTGGCAGACGGCAATGCCAGCACCCGCCATCACATCATGGCGCTGCTGGCCGAGGAAGGCGGGCATTTCGTCTTCCCGGCCGACAACGGCAACACCGCGCTGGCACTGGCGATGGAGGTGCTTCCGCATGTCATCATCGCGCATTACGACCTGCCGCGACTCAACGCCCCCGAGCTATGCCAGGCTTTGCGCGCAACCGAAGAAGGCCGCCGCATGCATATTGTGCTGATGGCCAACGACCATGACGAAGAACACCAAACCCAGGCCTACGAGGCAGGCGCAGATGGCTATGCGCCGGCCTCCATTAGCGCAATCGGGCTGCGCGCACGGTTATACGCTGCACAACGCCTGGTGCTCCTGCAAAATGCCTGGGCAAAAGATCGTGCACAGATGCGTCAGACCGCCGCAGAACTGGCGGTGGCCAACCGGCGGCTGGCCAATGCCGCACTCACCGACCTGTTGACCGGGTTGCCCAACCGCCGCTCGGCCATGGATCAACTTGAACAGGCATGGAGTGCTGCATCACGTTCCGGCACGCCGCTTTCAGTAATGGTGATCGACATCGATCATTTCAAGCATATCAACGACTCCTATGGCCATGCCACAGGCGATATCGTGCTGCGTGAGGCTGCCGACACGCTGCGCGCAGCGGCACGCCGGGAAGACAGTGTCTGCCGTATCGGCGGCGAGGAGTTTTTAGTCATTTGTCCCAACACACCACTCAAGGCTGCGCTGCAATCAGCCGAACGCTTGCGTGCCGCCCTGGAAGCTAAGCGGATTGCCATCGGGCAAACTGAACAATCCATAACCGCCAGCATCGGCGTGGCCGCACGCGAGCCAGGAACCGTCGACACCGACGCGCTCGTGAGCGCGGCCGATCAGGCGCTGTATGTGGCCAAGGACGCCGGACGCAATCAATCCTGCACCAAACAGACAATGGCTCACTGATCCAAACTGTCCATAAAAAAACGGGCGCTTGCCATATTCATGGCAGCGCCCGTTTTGCTGGACTGATGTACTCAGCCTCAATATTTCAGATTCAGGCCCTTCTGTTTAGAGAAGTACAACGCCAAATCCAGAATATCCGTTTCTGACAGGGCTTGAACCTGGCCCGCCATGATGGGGTTTTTGCGCTTGCCCGCCTTGTAATCCCTAAGCGCCTGGACAAGATAATCGCGATTCTGCCCCGCCAGCTTCGGGAAGGAAGATACTGAACTGACGCCGTCAGCGCCATGACAGGCCGCGCACGTGGTGGATTTGGCCTTGCCGGCGTCAAGGTCGCCACTGGCGTGAACCAGAGGCGCAAAACCCAGCGCAACGGTAGCGAGAATAAATAGTGTTTTTTTCATGGGCATGTCCTCGATCAGTTGGCGGGGCCGCTGTACGACGAAGCGTAATAAGCCGCGAGATCTTCCATGTCCTGTTCGGACAAACTTCCGGCAATGGCTATCATGCTCGGATGGCTGCGCTCGCCGTTTTTGTATTCCTTGAGTGCCGCCACAATATAGTCGGCGTGCTGTCCACCCAGTTTGGGAACGCTGTACACGGTGGGATAAGCGGTGCGCCAGCCGGGAATGCCATGGCATCCGGCGCACATCGATGTTTTAAGTTGTCCTGCCTTGGGATCGCCCGCTGCCTGAGCCGGCACGGCCAACACCAACAGCAGGGATGCGCACAGCGCTATCGTGGTGGTTTTCATCTTCCTCGCTCTCTCTGGTTGAGTTGCTAGAGTTGTTATCAGGACCCCGTCTGACGCAGGGTTTAAAGCGCAATTATAAAACCGTATTCCACCCTCGAGACCTGTCTGGCAGGTCAAAAATCCTTTTATGACAATGCGACTTATTATTATTGTCTAATATGCTTCTGGTGTTCGCGCGATCGATCTCAAGGCCTGTCCGCTCTGACTTGATCGCCAGTTTCCCTTTATTGCGCCAGTGGTCCCATGTCAACCGGACTGCGCGAATTCAGCCGCGAAGGCTCAGTAGGTGGG
>JBBQDI010000156.1:0-4688 GCA_038319505.1 Burkholderiales bacterium | reverse complement strand
TGGATGCTCGGCTCGGCGGTCAATTGCGCGTATTTACCCTGAACCAGGCATTGCGGGGCGAGGGTTCGATCAAGGTCGAGAAAGGGCGCTACGCCGCCTATGCGCAGACGCTGGATATCGAGCGTGGTGTGTTGCGTTTTGTCGGCCCGATCGACAACCCCGGGCTCGACGTGCTGGCAGTGCGCAAGACTGCAACGGTCAAGGTTGGGGTGCAGGTCGGTGGCACAGTACAGAGCCCGGTGGTGAAGCTGTATTCGGATCCGGCCATGCCTGATACCGAAAAACTCGCCTGGCTGGTGCTGGGCCACGGACTGGAAGGCAGCGGCCAGCAGGAGTTCGTGCTGATGCAGGTGGCTGCGACTGCATTGCTGAGCCAGGCCGAGTCGGTGAATTTCCAGTCGAAACTTGCAGACACGCTGGGTATCGACACATTCGACGTGCGGGGGGGCGAAGGTGAAACCCTGACCAGTGCGATAGTCAGCGTCGGCAAGCGGCTGTCTTCACGCGCCACGCTGAGTTATGAGCAAAGCCTGGACGGGCTGAATCAGGTGGTGAAAGTGCTGTATCAGCTGACGCCGCAAATACGATTGGAAACGCAGACCGGACAGCAGAGCAGTTTTGATGTGTTCTACAGTCGGGAATACGACTGAAGCGTTCAGGTCACGATGGTAGAATCGGGCGCATGTCTGACGTCCGCATCACTGCCATGAATTCCCTGAACCGATTACTTGCCCCGTCAGTGGGCTGCAGCTGATGCACATCCTGCTTTCAAATGACGATGGTTATTTCTCACCCGGCCTGGCCGCGCTGGCGAATGCCCTCGCCCCGCTGGCCGAAATCACCGTGGTGGCACCCGAGCGGGATCGCAGCGGTGCGTCCAATTCGCTGACCCTCGACCGACCGCTGATGCTGCGCCAGGCACCCAGCGGCTTTTATTACGTCAACGGCACGCCGACCGATTGCGTGCATCTGGCCGTGACCGGCATGCTGGATCACATGCCCGACATGGTGATTTCCGGCATCAATCACGGCGCCAACATGGGGGATGACACGATTTATTCCGGCACCGTTGCCGCTGCCACCGAAGGCTATCTGCTGGGAATTCCCTCGATTGCCGTATCGCTCGCCAATCACGATGCCCAGCACTTTGGGACCGCCGCGCGCGTGGTGGTTGATCTGGTGCAACGCATTCAGGCGCAGCCACCAACCGAGCCGATGCTGCTCAACGTCAACGTGCCGGATTGTGGCTGGGACGATTTGAAAGGCCAGCGTGTGACCCGGCTGGGTAAACGCCACAAGGCCGAATCGGTGGTTAAAACCACCAACCCCCGCGGCCAGACCGTGTACTGGGTGGGGGCCGCCGGTGCTGCACAGGATGCCGGTGAAGGCACTGATTTTCACGCCGTTGCCAACGGTTTTGTTTCGATCACCCCGCTGCAAATGGATTTGACCCTTTTCAGCCAGATGGACAGCGTGAACGCATGGCTGAAACCCTGAACCCCCGCGCCGGCATCGGCATGACCTCGGCGCGCACGCGCGGCCGCATGGTCGAGCGCCTGCGTGAACAAGGCATCAAGGATGCCATCGTGCTGGCGGCGATGGACAGCGTGCCACGCCATCTGTTCGTCGATCAGGCCCTGGAATCGCGCGCCTACGAAGACACCGCGCTGCCGATCGGTTTCGGACAAACCATTTCCAGTCCCTATATCGTCGCGCGCATGGCCGAACTGGCTCGCCACGGTGAAAACGGCCATGGTCATGAACTTGGTCGCGTGCTGGAAATCGGTCTGGGCTGCGGCTATCAGGCTGCGGTGCTGGGCAAGTTGGCGCGCGAGGTGATCTCCATGGAGCGCATCGCCGCACTGGTCGGAACAACCCGTCCGCGCTTGCGTCAGTTACGCATCAATAACGTCAAGCCCAAACATGGCGACGGCATGACCGGGGCAAAGGATTTTGCGCCGTTCGATGCCATCGTGATTGCGGCAGCATTCGCCGAGGTGCCGTCCGAGCTGTTGCCACAACTGGCCGATGGCGGGCGCCTGGTGATGCCGCTCGGCCACGCCACGCAGACGCTGTGCGTGATCGAGCGTCAGGGGGAAGAATTTACCGAATCGCTGCTGGAAGGGGTGAAGTTCGTGCCCTTGCTGCCGGGGGTGGCGTGATCAGGGTGGCGATTAAAGCGTGCACGCCGGCCGCCTGTCTGGGCGTGATCCTGCTAGGGCTGGCCGCTTGTACCGCGCCCGGTCCTGCGCCGGTTAATGACCGTACTTCGGGCCGCATTGCGACCCAGACTGAACCATCGCGCCCCATCACGCCACAAATCGCGCCGTCCACCAATGGCCTGCATACAGTGCAGCGCGGCGACACGCTGTATGCCATCGCCTTTGCCAATGGCCTGGATTACCGCGAGATCGCCAACTGGAACAAGCTTGAATCAGCTGACCGCATTCAGGTTGGCCAGGTATTGCGACTGACCTCGCCGCCGGGCGCAGTTGAAACCATGCCGCTTGACGATGAGCGCCTGCCGAAAGCCCGCCCGCTGGCAGAACCACCGTTGCTAAGCGAACCGCAAGCGGTGCTGATGGCCTATTCCGAAGCCAACTGGGCGCTGGTATCCAGCGCGCGCCCGATAACAGCGGTTGCGCCCGCTGCGATCAAACCGGCGGCCGTTGCTGCGACGCCTGTGGTACGGGCACCCGTAGCGGCAACTGCACCCGTGACACCCTCTGCGCCGGCTAGCAGTGCGGCTGTCGATAACTGGCTGTGGCCGGCCGAAGGCACATTGGCGGGCCGTTTTGGTGCGGCGGGCGGCAAGGGTATCGATATCGTCGGGCCGCGCAACACCCCCGTATTAGCCGTGGCGCCTGGCAAGGTGGTATACAGTGGCAGCGGGCTGCGAGGCTATGGGCAGTTGCTGATCGTCAAGCATGCAGGCGAGTACTTGTCGGCCTATGCGCACAATGCAATGATCCTGGTCAAGGAAGGCGACTGGGTAACCGCGGGAGAGCGAATTGCCATGATGGGCGACAGCGACACCGATCGGGTGAAACTGCATTTTGAAATTCGCCGTTACGGTAAGCCGCTTGATCCCTTGAATTATCTTCCGGAGCGTTCATGAGCCGCAAACCCAGCAATGAATCGGATGATCTGACGCCCGGCGAAGCCGATGCTGAGTTGCCGGCTGTTGCGGACTCCAGTGAGGAGTTGGCATCGGCCATTCTCGACGAACCGCAAGTCGACGTGACCCAGCTGTATCTCAATGAAATCGGCAAGGCCCCGCTGTTGACTGCACAAGAGGAAGTTGCGCTGGCGCGGCTCACCGTGCAGGGCGACTTCGTGGCGCGCCAGACCATGATCGAGCGCAACCTGCGTTTGGTGGTCAACATCGCCAAGCATTATGCCAACCGTGGGCTGACCCTGCTTGATCTGGTGGAAGAGGGCAACCTCGGCCTCATCCACGCACTGGAAAAATTTGACCCCGAGCGTGGCTTTCGGTTTTCCACCTACGCCACCTGGTGGATCCGTCAGAACATCGAGCGCGCGATCATGAATCAGTCGCGCACCATCCGCCTGCCGGTGCACATCATCAAGGAACTCAACATTTACCTGCGCGCAAAACGCCACCTTGAAACGCACGGTGTAGTCGACGCCAACCCGGACGATATCGCGGCGCTGACCGGGCACCCGGTGGCGGACGTGCGCCGCATCATGCAATTGAACGAACGGGTTGCCTCGCTTGATGCGCCGCTCGACGTTGACCCCTCGCTGTCACTGGGCGAGGCCATTTCAGACGATAACGCCCACCTGCCGGACGAAATGCTCCAGCTCGAATAAATCGAGCACCACGTCCGTGAATGGCTGACCCAGCTCAACGACAAGCAGCGCTGGGTGATCGAACGCCGCTTCGGACTGAACAACTGCGAGGCCTGTACGCTCGAAGACCTGGCGCTGGAGCTGCAGGTGACGCGTGAACGCGTGCGGCAGATCCAGATGGAATCGCTGCGCATCCTGCGGCAGTTGCTGCGGCGGCGCGGTGTGTCGAAAGACGAACTGTATTAAATCTATGACTCGCATCACCGTGATCGACTGGTCACTCATCGACACCGTCTTTCTCGACATGGACGGCACCCTGCTCGACCTGCATTTCGACAACCATTTCTGGCTCGAACACATGCCGCGCCGCTATGCGGAATATCACGGCCTCGCGCCGGACATCGCCCACGCGCATCTCACCGCCCATTACGAACGCCACGCCGGAACCCTCAACTGGTATTGCCTCGATTTCTGGAGCAGCGAACTCGCGCTCGACATCGTGCAATTGAAAGAAGAAGTCGCGCACCTGATTGCCGTGCGCCCGGACGTGCCGGCGTTTTTACAGGCGGTGCGGGCATCGGGGCGCAGGATAGTCATGGTCACCAATGCCCATCCCAAGAGCCTGGGCCTGAAAATGCGCGAGACTCGTATCGATGCCTATTTCGATGCGTTGATCTCATCGCATCAAGTGGGTGTGCCCAAGGAGCATCCGGATTTCTGGCAGGGGCTGCAGGGGATTGAGTCGTTTGACAAGCAGAGGACGCTGTTTGTGGATGACAGTCTGCCGGTGTTGAAGAGTGCGCAGGCGTATGGGATTGCGCAGTTGTTGGCGGTGTGTAATCCGGATTCGAAGCAACCTGACAAGGCTTGTGAGG
>JBBQDI010000155.1:0-4691 GCA_038319505.1 Burkholderiales bacterium | reverse complement strand
AAATTCATGGCTGCTGTACACCGTCCACAGGCCGGGTCCGCCTGCGGTTTGACGCACCGCAAGATTCAGCAGGTGATCTTCAAACTTGATGACGTCTGCTGCGGGTCCACCCTCCCAGCGCATCAGAAAGGACCAGATGGGGCGATACACCACGTTGCCCAGGCCGTCACGCAACAGCGGCAATGCATCGAGCATGGGTAGGGCTTGCGGGGTGGGCACGCTGCATATGACGCAATCGAAGTCGCCCCGGGTCTGCCCATTATCCAGAGTGAGGGTGCGCGGCTGCAACGCCGTCACGGTCGTGTTGGTATGCAGGGTCGCGTTACCAAGCAGGCGGCGCACCAGTTGCGAGGGTTCGATGATGGGCTTGTAATGGTTCTGCAATTGCGCCTGCGCCCACGATATGGTGGCGCGCCCTTGCCAGATGTCGCCCCGAAGCGGCTCGACCCAACCCTGGCGTACCCAGTCGCGCAACTGGCTGCGAAAGGGCTCGCGTTTGGCAGAAAGAAAGGGGGAACCCATGATCGCCCATCCCTGTTCGAAACGTCGGGTAGACAAACGGCCTCCGACGCCCCGTGCCTTTTCGAACACGTCCACTTCCCAGCCTGCTGCTGCGAGGGTTCCTGCACAACTGGCACCGGCGATGCCGGCGCCAACAATGCCTGCTCTGGGCGTGGTTTTAGCCATGTTTCGGTATTTCCCTGAATGATTGGACGGTATGCCTGCGGTCGCAGGACGCGCCATAAATACAGCGCACAGTGAGTATCTTAATAGGCTGTGTGCAATAAATGTGAATCGGGTCAGGCAAGGTCTATCTGCATGGCCACGTGCGGAATCCCTGCTTCTTCATATTCTTCCCCCACCGGGATGAAACCCGCACGTGCGTAGAACGCTGCAGCATGGGTTTGGGCACTGAGCTTGAGCGTGGCAAGCCCACGGTTTTTTGCCGCATGGATGGCCGCAGCCAACAGGGTTTGGCCGACACCCTGCCCTCGCCAGGCTGGCAGCACCGCCATCCGCCCGAGGTGTCCGTCTGGCAGCAGACGCGCGCAGCCAATCGGCAGGCCCTCGATAGTCGTTGCGAGCAGATGCAGCGCGGCGGCATCATGCTCATCCCATTCCAGCGCTTCGGGCACGCCTTGCTCGTCGATGAACACGGTGCGGCGTACGGCGCTTAAGTGGGGCGCATCGTGCGCCCAGTCGGTTTCGTGAATCGTAAAGGCTGCCATCCCTTACACCGTGGCGCTGGCAAACCGTCGGGCCGCACGATGGCCACGCGCAGCCTGCACGCCACGCAGCACCCACAGCCCGGCGACGAAATAACTGCCGGTGATGAGCAGGGACTGGCGATGGTCACCGTGGGTGAGCCAACTGCTGGCGCCATAAGTCAACGGTCCCAGAATAGACGCGAGCTTGACCGCCAGTCCCCACAGGCCAAAAAACTCGGCCTGTTGCGCCGGTGGCGCCAACAGCCCCACCATGGCGCGGCCCGCCGATTGCGAAGCACCCATGCACAGTCCGGCCAGATTGGCGGCTACCCAGAACATGCGCTCGTCGGGTGCGGCCCAGGCCAGCAGTACCATGATGATCCAGCCGACAAGTGTCAGTGCAATCGCCCGCACATGGCCAATACGGTCCTGCACGTGGCCAAAGACAAAGGCGCCGAATGCCGCCGTGATGTTGACCAGCAACACCAGCACAATCGTGCGCTGGGTGTCGAAATGAAAAACCTGGCTGGCGTAGATGGCGGCCAGGGTGATGACTGCCTGCGTACCGGCCTGATAGAGCACAGTGCAGATCAGGAAACGTTTCAGATCGGGCAGTGTGCGCAGATGGCTCAGGGTGTGTTGCACTTGCGCCCAGGCGCTGCGAGCTGTGCGCTCGGGTTGCGGGGTGGCACGTTCGCGCAGCATCAGCAGCGTGGGCAGGCTCGCCAGCGTAAAAATCACCGCGGTGATGAGCATGGTGACTGGTACGAAAGCAGCTGCGCCCTGCCCGGCCGCCTGCGCCCAGCTGATATAGGCCAGGCACGCGCCGAGCGACACCAGCCCCCCGACATAGCCGAGTGACCAGCCCCAGCCCGATACCCGGCCCAGCGCGCGCGGGCGCGCCAGTTCGGGCAGAAAAGCCGCGATCAGGTTTTCGCCTGTACCAAAAAAATAGTTGGACAGCACCAGTGCCGCGATGGCCAGCACCAGCGCGCCCGGCGCAGCGAAATACAGCAAAGCGGTGAAGCCAACACAGCCGAGCGTGGTCAGTACCAGCAATTTTTTCTTGCTGGCGTGGGCGTCGGCATACGCGCCGATTAACGGCGCGGTCAGCATCACCAGTGCGTAGGAAACGGACAAGGCCACTGTCCAGGCAAACGTCGCCCACGGTGCATTGCCGGCGACGACCGCGACAAAATACGCGCTGAACACCGCAGTGATAACGACCGTCGTGTAGCCGGAGTTGGCGAAGTCGTACATCGCCCAGGCCCATACTTCGCGCCGGTTGACGCCTGGCTGGAGTAGTCGTGCCATCAGATGGTCTCGTCCTCGGCCTGCTGTTGCAGCGCCCACATGTGCGCGTACACGCCATTGATCGCCAGCAGCTCGGGGTGGCGCCCGCGTTCGACAATGCGCCCGCCTTCCATCACCAGAATCTCGTCGGCCTCAACCACGGTGGACAGCCGGTGCGCGATGATGAGGCTGGTGCGGCTGCGCGCGATTTCAAGCAGCTCGGCCTGGATCGCTTTTTCGGTTTTGGTATCCAGCGCCGAGGTGGCTTCGTCCAGAATCAGGATGACCGGATTCTTCAACAAGGTGCGGGCAATCGCCACGCGCTGCTTTTCACCGCCCGACAGCTTGAGCCCGCGCTCGCCCACCACCGAGTCCCAGCCCTGCGGCAGGCTTTCGATGAAGTGCAGGATATGCGCGGCGCGCGCGGCCTCGATGACTTCGTCGCGCGTGGCGTCGGGGCGGCCATAAGCAATGTTGTAGTAGATGCTGTCATTGAACAGCACCGTGTCCTGTGGCACCACGCCGATGGCAGCGCGCAGGGAATCCTGCGTGACCTGGCGAATGTCCTGTCCGTCGATGCGGATGCTGCCCGCGCCGGTATCGTAGAAACGGAACAGCAACCGCGCCAGCGTCGATTTGCCTGCACCGCTGGATCCCACCGCCGCTACCGTCTTGCCGGCCGGAATGGTGAAACTGACATCATGCAAAATCGGACGGTCGGTATTGTAGGCAAAGTCGACATGCTCGAAGGTCACCGCGCCCGCCACCACATCGAGTTCGCGTGCATCCGGCGCATCCTCGACTTCACGCGGACGCTTCAGCAGGGCGAACATGCGTTCGACATCGGTGATCGATTCCTTGATCTGGCGGTACATCACGCCGAGAAAGCTCAGCGGCTGGAACATTTGCAGCAAAAAGGCGTTGACCATGACGAGGTCGCCCAGGGTCAGCGTGCCTGCCACCACGCCGTTGGCGGCTCGCACCACCATCAGGGTGACGCCAATGGCGATCGTTCCGGCTTGCGCCGCATTCAGATAACCCAGCGAGCGCTGCGATTTGAGCGCCATCGCCTCCCATTCGATCAGACTGCTGTCGTAGCGCTTGGCTTCGTATTTTTCGTTACCGAAGTATTTGACCGTTTCATAGTTCAGCAGGCTGTCGATGGCACGACCATACGCCTCGGAGTCGAGCGTGTTGGCTTGTCGCACGAACTGGGTGCGCCACTCGGTGATGGTGATTGTAAAACCGAGATAGGCCGCCAGCGTGATCAGGGTGATCACGCCAAACACCCAGTCGAGCTTGACGAACAGGATCCCCGCCACCATCAGGATTTCCAGAACCGTGGGGGTAATGCGGAACAGAAGATAACCGACCAGGCTCGATACCGCTTTGGCACCGCGCTCGATATCCCGCGTGATGCCGCCGGTAAGGCGCTCCAGGTGAAAGCGCAGCGACAGCGCATGCAGGTGGTTGAACACCGCCATGCTGATGCGGCGCATCGCACGCTGTGTCACCCGGGCGAAAATCACGTCGCGCAAGTCGGAAAAAGTCGTGCTGGCAAAGCGCAGCAAGCCGTAGCCCAGGATAAAGGTCAGGGGCAGCACCAGTTCCGGGCGCGGCTTGCCGAGTGCGTCAATGATTTCCTTCAGCACCAACGGCACCGCCACCGACGCCATCTTGGCACCGATCAGCAGGGCCATGGCCAGCAGGACGCGGCCGCGGAATTCCCATAGATAGGGAAACAGCCGGCTGATCGAACGCAGGCTGGGTTCGCCGAGTGGCGGGGGCGGTGAGTGGGAATGATCGGGATGGAACATCAGGTCGGGTAGAATTGCATCTTGAATATCCGGATTTTACGATGATGCGAGGCAAATTCCGATGCCGAACATCTACATAGCATGACACTCTACGGCATTCCCAACTGCACCACCGTTAAAAAAGCACGCGCCTGGCTCACCGGGCACGCACTTGACGTCGCCTTCCATGACTTCAAAAAACAGGGCGTCGATGCCGCGTGGCTGCGCAAAGTGATGGTGCAAACCGGCTGGCCGGCGCTGCTCAACACACGTGGCACCACCTGGCGCAAACTGTCTGACATGGAGAAAGCTGCCGTCACTGACGAGACCTCCGCGATCACGCTGATGCAGGCCCAGCCCAGCGTGATCAAGCGGCCGGTACTGGAACACGACG
>JBBQDI010000154.1:0-4710 GCA_038319505.1 Burkholderiales bacterium | reverse complement strand
TGATGTAGTCGTGGGCACCGCTCTTCATTGCGGCCACCGCGATCTTCTCGCCGATGCTGCCGGAAACGATGATGACCGGCAGGTCAGGCGCCAACTCCTTGACGATGGAAAGCACTACTTCCGAGTTGAAACCGGGCATGTTGTGATCGGTGATCACGACATCATGTGTGTCAGTACTCAGGCTTGCCCGCAGTGCGTCGGTCGTGTCGACCTGGGTCACGATGGGGAGAAAGCCGTTCTTGGTGAGTTCGAGTGTAAGCAGCAGCACATCGTCGTCGACATCCTCGACCACCAGGACGCGAATCGTTTTGCTCATTCGTTAGTAAACGTCACTACGGGCGCTCGCCGGGACATTCAGAACCAGCCAGTACAGACTCAGTTGGCGCACCGTTTCCATGAACTGTCCAAAATCGACTGGTTTTCGAATGTAACTGTTGGCGCCGTACTGGTAGCTCTTGAGTACATCCTGTTCCTCGTTGGAGGTGGTGAGAATGGTGACAGACAGCAGGGATGTGCGCGGATCAGCACGAATCCTTCTCAGTACTTCAAGACCGTCAATCTTGGGCAGTTTCAGGTCGAGCAGGATGATGTGGGGTTGCTGGGTGGTGTTCCGGCCAGAGTGAATGCCTGTGCCAAACAGGTAGTCCAACGCCTCGACGCCATCACGCGCCACCTCAACCTTGTTCAGAACGTTGTTTTTTTTCAGCGCGCGCAGCGTCAATGCTTCGTCGTCAGGGTTGTCCTCTACCAACAGGATGGTCTTATTGCATTGTGCCAACGCAGTTCTCCTTGTTGTTCCCCGACAAGCGTTATTTATATGGTCTTGTTGATCATTGCTTTCAGGCAATTTATTGCATTTTGGATCTAAATGATAGCTTGATACGTTCCTTGCCTTTATAACCACACTAGCAAAAAGGTGAATAATACCAAGGGCCTGTGTGTTTCAGTCCTGTCCGCGAACCGATCGTGACGAATCGGCACCTGTCGGATCAGCACCCGGACTACACCTTCAGCTCGGGTGGCAGATGCGGCGCAAGAATCTGCAGCATTTGTGCAAAGACTTTGGGCGTGGCAGCAACGATGTTGCCGGATTCCAGAAAGCCTTCGTCGCCCATGAAATTGCCAACCAGCGCGCCGGATTCCTGTGCGATCAGGCTACCGGCGGCGAGGTCCCAGGTTTTCAAGTGCATTTCCCAGAAACCGTCATAGCGGCCACAGGCTACGTAGGCCAGGTCGAGCGCGGCCGAGCCGGGGCGACGCAGGCCCGAGGTGGCGCGCATCATGTCGCGGAACACGTTGATATAGGCTTCGGAGAAGCTGAAATCGGTGTAGGGGAAGCCCGTTCCAATCAGGCAGTCGGCAAGCTTGCTGCGCTTGCTGGCTCGAATGCGACGGTCGTTGAGCATGGCGCCGCGTCCGCGGCTGGCAGTGAAAAGTTCGTTGCGTGCGGGATCAAATACGACAGCCTGGGTAATCTGGCCCTTTTGCTTGAGTGCGATGGAAACCGAATATTGCTGCAGACCATGCAGGAAGTTGGTGGTGCCGTCGAGCGGGTCGATGATCCACTGAGCGTCTTCGTTGTTCTTGGCGTCGGTCTGGCCGGACTCCTCTGCTAAAATCCCATGGTTTGGGTAGGCGTCGAGCAGGGTTTCGATGATGGCGCGTTCGGCCATTTGATCGACTTCGGTTACGTAATCACGATCCTGTTTGCTGCGTACCGTGAGCTGGTCGAGGTCGAGCGAGGCGCGATTGATGATCGCCCCGGCTTTGCGAGCGGCTTTGACCGCTATATTGAGCATGGGATGCATGATGTCTGGCTGTAGATTAAAAGAACGAACAACCATTTTACTTGATGTATGACGCAAGCCGACCCGAAACTTCTCGCCAATATCCGCATCGTGCTGACGCGCACCAGCCACCCCGGCAATATTGGCGCGGCAGCACGGGCAATGAAGACGATGGGGCTGTCCGAGTTTTATCTCGTCAACCCCTATACGTTTCCGAATATTCAGGCTGATGCGATGGCTGCCGGTGCGAGCGACGTGTTGGCGCAGGCGCATGTCTGCAGCACACTGGCTGAGGCACTGGTCGATACCACGCTGGCACTTGGGGTGTCGGCGCGTCGGCGCGATATCGTGACCGAGGCGCTGACGCCGCCCGAGGCGGCTGTCCGTCTGTTGACCGAAGCGCAAGTTGGCCCGGTGGCGCTGGTGTTCGGCAATGAAACCAGCGGCTTGTCGAATGAGGAACTGAGCCTGTGTCAGGGGCTGGTGAGCATCGACGCCAATCCGGAGTACAGCTCGCTCAACCTGGCGGCTGCGGTGCAGGTCTTGAGTTACGAAATTCGCCAGGCCTGGCTGCAGCACCGCGCGTGGCCGCAGCCGGAAATAGACGCGGCCAAGCTGGACGATGTCGAGCGCTTTTACGCGCATCTTGAAACCACGCTCACCGAGCTGGAATTCCTCAATCAGGGCTCGCCCGGCAAGCTGATGTTGAAGCTGCGCTGGCTGTTTGCACGTACCCGGCTGGCACAGGAGGAAGTGAATATCCTGCGCGGCATTTTGACTGCGGCGCAGGCAGCGAAACGACTAGCAAACCAGCCACGGAAAATCGATACCAAATAGTTGACTAAAATACTAGGATATTGCATTCTCTTTACATGAACCTGCTCAGCCAACTCAAGGAAGACATTGCCGTCGTGTTCGACCGCGATCCCGCGGCACGTTCGACATTTGAAGTGGTGACCACTTATCCCGGCTTTCACGCCATGGTGATCCATCGCCTGGCACACAAGCTGTGGCGCATGGACTGGAAATGGCTGGCGCGCTTCACCTCGCATATCGGGCGCTGGCTGACCGGCATCGAAATTCACCCTGGCGCCACCATCGGTCGCCGCGTGTTTATCGATCATGGCATGGGCGTGGTAGTGGGTGAAACGGCCGAAATCGGTGATGACTGCACGCTGTATCACGGGGTCACGCTTGGTGGCACGTCGTGGAACAAGGGCAAGCGCCATCCCACCCTGATGCCCGGCGTGGTGGTGGGGGCGGGCGCCAAAATCCTCGGCCCGATCATTATTGGTGCCAACGCCCGAATTGGTTCCAACGCCGTAGTCGTGAAGGATGTGCCGAATGACGCCACGGCGATTGGCATCCCGGCGCGTATTCTGGACAGCAACGTTGAAAAGCAGCGCAACCAGCAGGCGGAAAAGCTGGGGTTTTCGGCATACGCCATATCGGCCGACATGAACGACCCGGTGGTGAAAGCCATTCATGGTCTGGTCGACCATTCCGCCCACATCGATCACCGGCTGGAATTGATTTTGGCGCAGTTGCACAAGTTGGGTATAGAAATGCCTGCGGGACAGGATCAGCCCGATGATTTCGATCCGAACTATTTGAACAAAATAGTTGACTAAATTGCTCAGGTAAGGAATAGTTGACTAAATTGCTCAGGAATTTTATAGTTCGAGCGACATTTCAGGAGAACAAGTCATGAGATTGACCACTAAAGGGCGTTTCGCAGTCACCGCCATGCTGGATCTGGCCTTGCGCGGCGGCAACAAACCCGTAACCCTGGCCGGTATCAGCGAGCGTCAGGACATATCCTTGTCTTATCTGGAGCAGCTATTCAGCCGCCTGCGTCGCCATGAACTGGTCGAGAGCGTGCGTGGCCCCGGTGGCGGCTACTATCTTGCCCGGCCACTCGAAGAATTGAGCGTGGCCGACATCATCCGCGCGGTGGACGAGCCGATCGATGCCACCCAGTGCGCCGGCAAGGAAAACTGCCACGACGAGCACCGCTGTCTGATTTATGACTTGTGGATGGGGCTTAACGTTTATATCTATGATTATTTGGACAACGTGAATTTGGCCACGCTGGTGGCCAGGCAGGCAGAGTGCAAGGAAAAGGTGATTCAAGACCGCCGCACATCGAAGATGACACTGGCCGCTTGAACGATTTAATCAGGACAAAACGATGAAAACACTGTATTTCGATTACTCCGCAACCACCCCGGTCGACCCCCGTGTGGCGGCCAAAATGATTCCTTATCTGACCGAGGATTTCGGCAATCCGGCCTCGCGTTCGCACCCCTTCGGCTGGACCGCCGACAAGGCAGTGGAGGCGGCGCGTGCGCAAGTGGCCTCGCTGGTTGGCGCCGACCCCAAGGAGATCGTATTTACCTCCGGTGCCACCGAATCGAACAACCTCGCCATCAAGGGCGCCGCACAGTTCTACGCGGGCACCAAGGGCAAGCACATCATCACGGTGAAGACCGAGCACAAGGCCGTGCTCGACACTGTGCGCGAAATGGAGCGTCAAGGCTTTGAAGCGACCTACCTCGACGTGAAGGAAAACGGTCTGCTTGACCTCGAGGAATTGCGCGCAGCGATTCGCCCGGACACCGTGCTGGTCTCGGTCATGGCCGTCAACAACGAAATCGGCGTGATTCAGGACCTCGACGCGATCGGCAAGCTCTGTCGCGAAAAAGGTGTACTTTTTCACGTCGATGCCGCACAGGCCACAGGCAAGATGCCGATCGACCTGTCCAAGCTGCCAGTCGACCTGATGTCGTTCTCGGCGCACAAGACCTATGGTCCCAAGGGCATTGGCGCACTGTATGTGCGCCGAAAACCCCGTGTTCGGCTGATCGCGCAAATGCACGGCGGCGGTCACGAGCGCGGCATGCGTTCGGGCACCCTGGCCACC
>JBBQDI010000153.1:0-4711 GCA_038319505.1 Burkholderiales bacterium | reverse complement strand
GGCCTGCAGCCGGGCGTGGCCCAATCGCGCCGGACTCAACGCCGCATTGATCCAGGCGCTGACAACCGTACCCGCGTGCAAATATCTCTATGCACTGGACACCCACGCGGTTCAACTCTCCGACAACATCAGCCACGAAGGACTGATCGATACCGACTACGGACGCGAACGCGCCAACCGGCCCTATATGCGTGAAGCGGTGCCGAACCAGGGTTTCCTGCTGTCGCAGGCTTATATCAGCCTGCGTGTCAAACGGCCGTCGCTCACCGCGATCCAGATCGTGCGCGATGACGACGGTCAGGTGCTCGGCTTCGTCGGTGCCGACTTCGACCTGCGCGACCAGCCGATCACCGGAAAACTCTACGACGAGCCCACCTACTGGCGGCAGATCAAGGGTGATCCTGCGATTCGCGGCGCGGTGTTCCATCAGACCCGCAGCGACAGCCAGATGGATCTCAATCTCGATACAGTGCTCGGCGTGATGGAAGAGTTGATGACCGACCGCGGCGTATTTCACGGCAAACTGCATTTTTCCAGTAGCCGTGCGACCATCTGGGTGGTCGACGATCCCTATCGCTACCGCCTGCTCGACATCGATGCGCTGACCGATCCTGACACCTGCCTGATCTACCCACGCCATGCCTACCCGACCGACTCGGTGGTGCCCAAGGACAAGATTGGCCTCGTATTCGATGGCCTGCGCGCGCTGCGTTTCATGGACGAGACCTTCTACCTGCGCGCGGGTTCGCTCAACATCTTCAACGGCATGGTCGGTCTCACTTTCTCGTGTGACGGCTCGCACTACCTGCCGTGGGACGAGTTTTTGAGCAAGGGCTATGATTTCTGGGCACCCGACAACCCGACCGGGGTGGACAGCCCGGACTGAGCACACCCCTTCACTCACCGGCTGCTTCCCCATGAAAAGCCGCCTCTCGGGCGAAATATCCAGACCTTCGGGCAGACTGGCTGTCGTGATGTGATGTGATTCCGGTTGCAGGTCGATTATTGATCCAGGCCCAGAACAGGTTTCAGGCTGCTTTCTTACCCTTCTTGATGGGAGGATGCATGCTTACCAAGGCTTCTGTTTTCTTGCCCGGTCGACTGTTTTTCATCAAGTCTGCCAGCGTCACCTTGTCCAGTATGCCCAGATAGGCCGTCGTAGCCGAATGCAGTACATCCTTGAGCGCACAGGCCGGCGAATACAGGCACTGGCTTCCCGACGGATCAAAGCATTCGGCCATGTGAAAGTCGGTTTCGGTATGGCGTACCACGTACCCGATGTTGATGCCGGCAGGTTCGTGATTGAGGCGCAGGCCGCCATTGCGCCCGCGCAGGGTATCCACCATGCCGATCAGCCCAAGCTGGTGTACCACTTTCATCAGATGATTTTTTGATATGCCATGCACATCGGCAATCTCGGAAATCGTCACCAGACGATCCCGATGTGCGGCGAGATACATCAATGTCCGCAGCGCATAGTCGGTGTAGGCAGTCAGTCTCATGAAGCATCATCCTGTAGTAATCGAACCCGCTAACGAACGGTGCGTTAGCAAATGATCACCTATTTATCATACATGTTAAGACCTGCGCGCCGGGCAGCGATCTGCGTTGCATCCGCACATCAACACCCGATGGCGTATAGATATATATATATTACATCTATAATCATGTATTCTGCCTGCACGGCCTGACCGATCGTCATGCATGGTTTGCCCGCTCTCCGGAAGGGTCGCACTCGACGCTGATGGAAGCCTTCGTATGGCTGCGCGGTCCGGGCGACGTCGTGATCTCGATAGACGTGTTCTTCCTGGCCCTGTTTGCCGCCAGATCGCCGATGGGTGGCAAACGCGTTCAGACCACGCCGTTCATCGTCGGCGCTGCGCAACCTTCCAAACCCTGACCGCCGATGAAACGGCCTGCTCATGGCAGGCGCGACTCAACCCGCTCAAGGTTTTATTTGCCCGGGCGGGTCGTGCCGCATCCGGCCCACGCAGCGTGTCCGCGACGGACGCTGTACGAAACCATCGCGCAAAGCGGCCAACTCGTGCTTGAGTCTCCAGCCCTCTGCAGCGGATAATGCGACATTACGTCAGGCTGCCTGCTTTGGAAACCTACTTCCTCATCCTCATTTCCACGGTGTTTGTGAACAACATCGTGATGGCCAAGATCCTCGGACTGTGCCCGTTCATGGGCGTATCGAAGAAACTGGAGACGGCGATCGGCATGGGGCTGGCGACGACTTTTGTGCTGACACTGGCTTCCGGCGCCAGCTACCTGATCAACGAATACCTGCTCGGTACCGAACTCTTTTACCTGCGCACACTGTCTTTTATTGTGGTGATTGCCGGGATCGTGCAGTTCACCGAGATGTTCATCCACAAGACCAGTCCAGTGCTGTATCAGGTGCTGGGCATTTATCTGCCATTGATTACCACCAACTGCGCGGTACTGGGCATCCCGCTGCTCAACGTGCAGGCCCGTCACAACTTTGTCGAATCGCTGTTTTTCGGCGCCGGCGGCGCGATCGGCTTCACCCTGGTGCTGATCCTGTTTGCCGGCATCCGCGAACGCCTCGACACCTGTGATGTGCCGGCACCGTTCAAGGGCACCAGCATTGCGATGATTACTGCCGGGCTGATGTCGCTGGCATTCATGGGCTTCTCCGGGCTGGTGAAATAATGCTCACCGCCATTCTGGTGATGGTCGGCATCGCTGTCGTCGTCGGTCTGGTTCTGGGCTGGTCGGCGATCCGTTTCAAGGTGGAAGGCAACCCGCTGGCGGAAAAGATCGACGCCATTCTGCCGCAGACCCAGTGCGGTCAATGTGGCTTCCTCGGCTGCCGGCCGTATGCCGAGGCCATCGCCAAGGGCGAGGCCGACATCAACCAGTGTCCACCGGGCGGCGAGGAAGGCGTCAAAAAACTGGCCGAGCTGCTGGGGGTGGACCCCAAACCGCTCGACGAATCCCACGGCACCCCCAAACCAAAATCGGTCGCATTCATCGACGAACAAACCTGTATCGGCTGCACCCTGTGTATCCAGGCCTGTCCGGTGGATGCCATCGCCGGTGCGGCCAAGCAGATGCACACCATCATCGCCGCGGAATGCACCGGTTGCGAACTGTGCCTGCCACCCTGCCCGGTTGACTGCATCACAATGGTGCCGATTGCCGAAGACCTGCCGCACTGGAAATGGAAACATCCGGTGGTGATGATGAAAGAAATCGCATGAGCCGGGAGCTGTTCAAGTTCAAGGGCGGCGTTCACCCCCCCGAGCACAAGTCGGAATCCAGCACGCGTCCGATTCACGTCGCGCCGATCCCCAAACTGCTGGTGATTCCGGTGCGCCAGCACATCGGCAATCCGGCCAAACCCCTGGTTCACGTGGGCCAGCCGGTACTCAAAGGCCAGATGCTTGCCGCCGCCGAAGGCTATATTTCGGCGGCGGTGCACGCCTCCACCTCGGGGGTCATCGCCTCCATTGACCTGCAACCGGTTCCGCATATTTCCGGCCTGCCTGACCTGTGCATCACCCTTGTAACCGATGGCCATGACGAATGGATCGATCACGGCCCGCTCGATTACCAAACGATGGCACCGGCCGAACTGCGCATGCGTCTGCGCGACATGGGATTGGCCGGCCTCGGCGGTGCAGTGTTTCCCAGCGCGGTGAAGCTCGACCCGGGCGCCAGCCACACCTGCCCCACCCTGATCATCAATGGCGGCGAATGCGAGCCATGGATCACCTGCGACGACGTACTGATGCGCCACCATGCCGATGACATCCTGCAGGGCGTGAGCGTGATGCGGTATCTGCTGGGCAGCACGGAAATTCTGGTCGGCATCGAAGACAACAAGCCCGAAGCCATCGCCGCCATGCAGGCCGCCGCCCAGAAAATGGATTTCGCGGTTGAAGTGATCGCTGTGCCGGTCATTTACCCAGGGGGCGGCGCCAAGCAGATGGTCAAAACACTGACTGGCAAGGAAGTCCCTTCCGGCAAACTCTCCACCGATATTGGCATCCAGGTGTTCAACGTCGGCACAGCCTATGCGCTGGCGCGCGCAGTTCATCACGGCGAGCCACTGATTTCGCGGCTGGTTACCGTGACAGGGCATGTATTACGCCCACAGAATTTTGAGGTGCTGATCGGCACGCCGATGCACACGCTGATTACGCTGGCGGGCGAACGCGACGGCAGCACCGGCATGCTGATGGGGGGGCCGATGATGGGTGTGCCCATCCCCAATCTGGACATGCCGGTCATCAAGGCCACCAACTGCATTCTGGTGAAATCAGCCGAACAGTTCCCACCCCTGCCCCGCGCCTTGCCCTGCATCCGCTGCACCCGCTGCGCCGACGCCTGCCCGGCCGAATTGCAGCCACAGGAGCTGTTCCGTTTCGCCAAGTCGGATGATTTCGGTCGCGCGCAGGAATACCACCTGTTCGACTGCATCGAATGCGGCTGTTGCAGCTATGTTTGCCCCAGCCATATTCCGCTGGTCGATTTTTATCGCTACGCCAAGAGTGAAATCTGGGCACGCGAAAAAGACAAACGCGCGGCCGATCTGGCGCGCGAGCGTCACGAGTTCCGTCAGTTCCGTCAGGAGCGCGAGAAAAAGGAAAAAGCCGAAAAGCTCGCCGCCAAAGCGCAGGCCAAGCGCGCCGAACTCACGACTACCCCCAAGGATGGCGCCGCGCCAAGCGAAGCCGAT
>JBBQDI010000152.1:0-4750 GCA_038319505.1 Burkholderiales bacterium | reverse complement strand
TCGAGCAAGCTCGGTTTACTGTCAGACTCCATTTTTTGTGTCAGGAAGTGTAAGGATTAGGGATAAGAAACCGCTTCAGTATAGCGGTTTCACGTGACTCCATGGCCTCGGCCTCGGCCGGCTTGATGTGGTCGTAGCCCTGCAGATGCAACACACCGTGGATGGTCATGTGGGCGAAATGGGCTTTGAGCGGCTTGTTCTGTTCGCGCGCCTCGCGCTTGACCACCGGCACGCAGATCACGACGTCTCCGCCGAGCATGGCTTGCCCGGATTCATCGAGGCCGATCTCGCCGTATTCGAACGTCAACACGTTGGGGACATAATTTTTCTTGCGGTAATCGGTATTGAGCGCCTGCGCTTCATCGGCATCGACGATGCGTACGGTGATTTCGGCAGACTGCTCTAGCGCGGCAGCAACCCAGCGGCGAATTTGTGGGCGGCTGGGCAGGTTGGCGGCTTGACTCGCAAACTGCACCGCCAGTCGCAACTCGGGGTCAGCGCTTGCCATGGGTTTCCGTTTCCGCGCGGCGCACAGCATAGGCATCGACGATACGGCCCACCAACGGATGGCGCACCACGTCTTCAGACAGGAAATGGGTGAACGCGATGCCGCGCACGTCGGACAGCACTTCGGTGGCATCCAGCAGCCCGGATTTGATGTGCTTGGGCAGGTCGATCTGGGTCGGGTCGCCGGTCACCACCGCGCGCGCGCCAAAGCCAATTCGCGTCAAAAACATCTGCATCTGCTCGGGCGTGGTGTTCTGCGCCTCGTCAAGAATGATGAAGGCGTGGTTTAGGGTGCGGCCGCGCATGAAGGCGAGCGGCGCCACTTCGATGGCGTGGCGTTCGATCAGCCGCGCCACCTTGTCGAATCCCATCAGGTCATACAGCGCGTCGTACAGCGGACGCAGATAGGGGTCGACCTTCTGCGTCAGGTCGCCCGGCAGAAAGCCGAGGCGCTCACCGGCCTCTACCGCCGGCCGCGTCAGCACGATGCGTTTGACCTGTTCGCGCTCCAGCGCATCAACCGCACACGCCACCGCAAGATAGGTCTTGCCGGTGCCGGCCGGGCCGACGCCGAAGGTAATGTCGTGGCTGCGGATCTGTTCGATGTATTCGCCCTGGCGCGGAGTGCGCGCGCGCAGGTCGGCACGACGGGTACGCAGTTCCGGACCTTCCGCTTCTGCGCGACCACGCGTGATCTCGACCAACCCCAGCTGGATGTCGTCCAGGCTTAGCTCATCGTGCGCACGGTTGTAAAAATGCTCGATCGCCTGCGCCCCCTTTTCGGCCTGCGCCGAGTCGCCGCTGAAGCGAAAGCTTGAGCCGCGACGACCAATGGTGACATCAAACGCCGCCTCGATCTGGCGCAGATTCTCGTCCATCGGGCCACACAGGTTGGCCAGCCGCCGGTTGTCTTCCGGGGCCAGCCGCAGTTCAACGATGTCGGTTTTCAAGCGAGCACGCTTTCTACCGTGGCGATTTCGCCGCGCAGACTGTGCGGCAGGGCCTGGGTGACGGTGACGTCGACAAACTGCCCGATCAAACGGGGCTGACCGGCAAAGTTGACGATGCGATTGTTGTCGGTGCGGCCGGCCAGCTCTTCCGCATTCTTGCGCGCGTGGCCTTCGACCAGCACGCGTTGCACGGTGCCGACCATGGCCTGATTCACCACCTGCGCCTGCGCCTCGATCTGCGCTTGCAATTTTGTCAGGCGACGGGATTTCTCTTCGGCGGTCACGTCATCCGGAAAGTCCGACGCCGGGGTACCGGGGCGCTTGCTGTAGATGAAGGAGAAGCTGGCGTCGAAATCAAGTTCCCGGATCAGCGTCATCGTCGCCTCGAAATCGGCATCGGTTTCACCCGGAAAACCGATGATGAAGTCGGACGACAGGCACAAGTCGGGACGTTGTTCCCTTAATTTTCTGACGATCGATTTGAATTCCAGAATGGTGTGGCCACGCTTCATCGCCGCCAGTACGCGGTCGGAACCCGACTGCACCGGCAGATGCAGGTGCGACACCAGCTTGGGCAGCTTGCCGTAGCACTCGATCAGACGTTGCGTCATTTCGCGCGGATGGCTGGTGGTGTAGCGGATGCGTTCGATGCCGGGGAGCTCGTGCACCATCTCCAGCAGGTAGGCGAAATCGGCAGTGCCGCCCTCATCAAGCGCGCCCTGGTAGGCGTTGACGTTCTGCCCCAGCAGCGTGACTTCCTTCACGCCGCGTCCGGCAATATCGGCCACTTCGGCGATCACGTCGTCGAACGGGCGCGAGACTTCCTCGCCGCGCGTGTAGGGGACCACGCAGAAGGTGCAGTATTTGGAGCAGCCTTCCATGATCGACACGAAAGCCGATGCGCCTTCGACGCGCGCCGGCGGCAGGTGGTCGAATTTCTCGATTTCAGGAAAGCTGATGTCGACCTGGGCACGCCCGGTGGCGCGCTTTTTGGCGATCAGTTCGGGCAGGCGGTGCAGGGTTTGCGGACCGAACACTACATCGACAAAGGGCGCACGCGACACGATCGCCGCGCCTTCCTGGCTGGCGACACAGCCGCCGACACCGATGATGAGATTGGGGTTGGCCAGTTTCAGATGACGCACCCGGCCCAGATCATGGAATACCTTTTCCTGCGCTTTTTCGCGCACCGAGCAGGTATTGAACAGAATCACGTCGGCATCGTCCGGCGTATCGGTTTTCACCAGGCCGTCCGAAATATTGAGCACATCGGCCATCTTGTCCGAGTCGTACTCGTTCATCTGACAGCCGAAGGTTTTGATGTAGATTTTTTTCATGGAGTCGCCGGTACAGTGAATAGACTGGGGGCTGGGATTTCACCGCTGTCTTGGATCAAGCGCAGCAACAAAACAAAATGTGGTGGTGATGAGTGGACTTGAACCACCGACCCCCGGATTATGAATCCGATGCTCTAACCGACTGAGCTACATCACCTGAGGGATTACTTTCCCGGCTGTGGACCGCCGAAAAGGCGCGCAGTTTAGCTGACGGGGGATGCCCTGTCAAAGCGCCCGGCGCGCCAGCGACCACCGGTCACAAGGGGGACCAAACCTCTGCGGAATGGATTACTGCGGCCGCAACCGGGCCAACTCGTCCAGCAGGCTGATCACCAGTTCGCGCCCCAGCGGGCTCATGCCGGCAACCAGCTGGTCGGTGTCGCGCTCGCCATTCAACAGCCTGCGCATCCGTCCACCCAGCAACGCCATGTCACCACCCGCCTTCATCATCTGTTCCGCCATGTTGGCGAGCACTGACATCGCCTGCGCGTCGCCGCGGGCGGAGGCATCAATCAGCGCAGCCAACCCAGGGGCGGCGGAACTGCCGTCGGGCTGGACGTCGAGCGCGGGCAGGGTGGCGGGGTTGTCGATGCCGCGCAGAACGGCGTCAAGCAGGATGCTGTCTTCCTCGTCCAGCCCCAGCTTGATCGACGGGTCACGGCGGCCGTTGATGACATGACGCAACGCGCTCACCAGCCGGGGCCAGCCGGCCTGCTCGGCGGCGTCGAGCTGCTTCATCAGGTCGGGCAGCTGGCTGCGGTCACGCAACGCGTTGACCACGGCGTGGATGAAAGGCGCATGGACACGAAGGACCTGATCGACGGCGGAAGGGAGTTGGGCCATTTTGTATGGGGTGTGGGGTGAGCAGTATGGGGATTGTCCGGTCAGGGCACGGTGTTGGCAATGGCAGGGTGCGTGGGCACGCTTTCAATTTGCCAGTGAGCACATGCCCACGCCAGAAGCGCTGCCGGTGCAGCGCCCGCCATGTCGGCCGGGGGCTGGTGGCCGAGCACGGCCAGCGCCTGCTCAAGCACCGCGCCGCGATCACGGTCGGGCAACGCCGGCGCACAGGTCTGCTTGGACAACTTTTGCCCCGCCGAATTGGTGATGAGCGGCACATGCGCGTAAGTCGGTGTCGGCAGACCGAGCCGGGTTTGCAGGTGAATCTGGCGCGGGGTGTTCCACAACAGGTCGGCGCCGCGCACGACGTGGGTGATGCCCTGGAATGCGTCGTCCACCACCACCGCCAGTTGGTAGGCGAACAGGCCATCGGCGCGCTTGACGATGAAATCGCCGACCGCGCTGGCCAGATTCTGTTGTAAATCTCCGTGGATGCGGTCGTGGAAGCGGGTGCTCACATCCGGCACGAGGACACGCCAGGCGCGGGCGGTCGTCCCTGCCGGCAAACCGGTGCGGCAGGTGCCGGGGTAAATGATCTCGCCCTCATGGTTGCGCGGTGCATCGACGAGCTGACTGCGGGTGCAGGCACAGGGATAAACCGCACCCTGTGTTTGCAACGACTCCAGCGTCGCGGCATAGGCGTCGTCGCGCTGCGATTGATACAGGATCGCGCCGTCCCACAGCAGGCCGTACGATTCAAGCTGATGCAGGATGATGTCCGCTGCGCCTGACTCGCAGCGGGGGCGATCCAGGTCTTCCATGCGCACCCGCCACTGGCCCCCCGCAGCGCGGGCGTCGAGGTAACTCGCGACAGCGGCAAGCAGCGAGCCCACATGCAGGGGGCCCGTGGGAGACGGCGCAAAGCGCCCGACATAGGGTGCGGAGTTCACCTTGCAATTATGCCGCAGCGCGGGCGCCCAACAGGAAGACCCGCCCCTTCCGCATCGTGAAATGCGAAGCGTGATTTACAGATCGATGCCGGGCTGTGCCATGACGCCGTCACGATAGGCGTGTTTTTCGTCGGCAATGATCGACACCGTATCGGCCAGTTCGATC
>JBBQDI010000151.1:0-4816 GCA_038319505.1 Burkholderiales bacterium | reverse complement strand
AACAGAGGCCCCGCCTTGCCGGCCACGATCGAGCCTTTGAGTTCGAGGTCCTTTTTCAGCACAAGTCCGTCCGCTGTCGCGGAACCGACAGTCAGTAACAACACAACAAGTGCAAAGCCAGGCAGGGCGGACAAGCGATGTAAAATCCGGGTCAAAGTTATTTGGACAGCGTTATTCGGAGCAGCATGGCAGTGGAACGTTTACAGGCTTTACAAGACTGGTCCGCCCGACAATTGGGGGCGGATGCGCTGGACATCGCCCCGGCGTCGGCGGACGCCAGCTTTCGCCGTTATTTTCGTGTCACTGCCAAAGGCCGCGATTATATCGTGATGGACGCCCCCCCGGCGCATGAGGATTGCCGGCCGTTTATTGCCATCGCCCGACTGTTTGCCGATGCGGGCGTGCATGTGCCGCAGGTGTTGGCGCATGACCTGGATCAGGGCTTTCTACTGTTGACCGATCTGGGCGACACCACTTACCTGTCAGCGCTGAATCAGGCCGCGCGCATTCCGTCCGAACCCATACTGGCCAGCCCCTATCCGGCCGCGCCCAATTTAAGTGTGGCGCGTGAACTGTATCTGGCATCGAACGATGCGCTGATTCGTATCCAGCAGGCCAGCCGCCCGGGCGTGCTGCCCGAATACGACCGCGCCCTGCTCACCCGTGAATTGATGCTGTTCCCCGATTGGTATATCGGCAAGCATCTGGGCGCCAGCTTGACCGATGCGCAGACGGCCACGCTCAACACTGCGTTTGAATATTTGCTGGTCAACAACCTCGCTCAGCCTCAGGTATACGTGCACCGCGACTGGCATTCGCGCAATCTGATGGTCACCGCCCCCAACCCCGGCATCCTCGACTTTCAGGATGCGGTTTATGGCCCCATCACCTACGACCTCGCCTCGATCTACCGCGATGCCTATATCCAGTGGGATGAAGAGCATCAGCTCGACTGGGTGATCCGCTACTGGGAAAAGGCGCGTGCCGCCGGTTTGCCGGTGCACACGGATTTTGGCGACTTCTGGCGCGATTTTGAATGGATGGGTGCACAGCGTCACATCAAGGTGCTGGGTATTTTTGCGCGGTTGTATCACCGGGATGGCAAGGATGGGTATTTGAAGGATATGCCGCTGGTGATGGGGTATTTGCGCAAGGTGTGTGAGCGGTATATTGAATTGAAGCCGATGTTGTACTTGCTGGATGCGTTGGAGGATAGGCAGTTGCAGGTGGGGTAAACGTTTTATGGGGAAGCTGTCATTGCGAGGCGCGCAGCGACGAAGCAATCCAGTGGTGGATTAAACGCGCCGTGTCATCTTAACCACCGTTCGCCCTGAGCGAGGCCATCAATACTTGGTGAGAGTTTCGCCAGACTGCTGGCCCTTGGCCGGGGGTAGCCCGGCAGCTAGTTACTTTCTTTTGTCTCGCCAAAAGAAAGTAACCCAAGAAAAGGCGACCCCGCTCATCCCCGAAACCCCGAAAACCGAGCCTGCCGGGAGGGCGGCAAAGAACTCGCCCCGCTTTTTCTGTATTTCAGATGTTGGCGGGGCTCAGACACCTTTGCCGCTGATCCACCCGGAAGGCTCGATTTTCGGCGGGACTGAGAGGGGGAGAAGTCAAAACCAGGTCGGTGGTGACGGGGTGTTCTTGGTTACTATTTGGTTTGAACACGTAATGCGTATGAGGCGGATGGGCAACAAACAAACATGAAAACCGCAATGATCCTCGCCGCCGGGCGCGGCGAGCGCATGCGCCCGCTCACCGATCACACCCCCAAGCCCTTGTTGCAGGTGGGGGGCAAGGCGCTCATCGTGTGGCATATCGAACGGCTGCGTGCGGCAGGTTTCACGCATATCGTCATCAACCACGCTCATCTCGGACAGCAGATCGAAGATGCGCTAGGGAACGGTGCGGGGTTGGGGGTGTCGATTAACTATTCGCGCGAAGGCAGCGCGCTGGAGACAGCAGGGGGGATTGCCACTGCGTTGCCGTTGATCGAGAGCGAGGTGTTTCCAGTGGTCAATGGCGACATTTACACCGAGTTTGATTTCAGTCGCCTCGCCGAGCCGATGGCGCGGCTGGCTTCTGGGCACGACTGGGCGCATCTGGTGCTGGTCGATAATCCGCCGCATCATCCGAATGGAGATTTCGTACTGGAAGCCGGGCGGGTGATCGACTCCGATGTGCCGATGACGCCGAATCCAGCGCGCTTCACTTTTTCCGGTATTGGCGTGTATCACCGTGCGCTGTTTGCGCATACGGAAGCCGGCGTCAAGGCGCCGCTTGTACCTTTGTTGCGTTTGGCGATTGATGCCGGGCGGGCCAGCGGCGAATACCACGCCGGCCGCTGGGTTGATGTGGGTACGCCCGAACGTTTGCAGCAACTTGATGAAAGCCTACGCAACCATGTCTGATGTCCAGAATTATGTTCAACGCCGCGCCCGCCTCGCCACCACCTTGGGCGACGGCATTGCCATCGTCGCCACCGCGCCGGAGGTGCCGCGCAATCGCGACTCCCACTATCCGTATCGGCACGACAGTTATTTCTACTGGCTGACCGGTTTTAACGAACCCGAGGCGGTGGTGGTGCTGGTGGGCGGTGCAGCGCCGCAGTCGATTCTGTTCTGCCGCGACAAGGATGCGTCGCGCGAGATTTGGGATGGCTTCCGTCATGGGCCGGAAGCGGCGGCGCAGGATTTCGGTTTCGATGCGGCCTATTCGATCACCGAACTCGACGCCCGGCTGCCCGACCTGATGGGCAATCACGAGCGCCTCGCTTACGCGGTGGGGGAGAGCCCGGCGTGGGATGCGCGCGTGATCGGCTGGCTCAATGCAGTGCGCGCGAAGTCGCGGCAGGGCGTGATGGCGCCGGGCGAGATCGTGGACGTGCGCCATGCGCTCGACGAGATGCGCCTGATCAAGGATGGCCACGAACTGGCGCTGATGCGCCGCGCGGCCGAAATTTCCACTGGCGCGCATCGCGCCGCCATGCGTGCCACCCGGCCGGGCGGGCACGAATATGAGATCGAGGCGGAGTTGCTGTCTGCGTTTCGCCGCGGTGGGGCCGAGGCCCCGGCTTATAACTCCATCGTCGCCAGCGGCGCCAACGCCTGCGTGCTGCATTACGTCTTCAACAACAAGCCGCTGCGCGATGGCGACCTGTTACTGATCGACGCTGCAGCCGAGTTTGGCAGCTACGCGGCCGACATCACCCGCACCTTTCCGGTCAACGGCCGTTTTTCAGCGGCGCAGAAGGATGCCTACGAACTGGTACTGGCGGCACAGATTGCAGCCATCGACACAGTGCGTCCGGGCAGCAACTGGAACGCCCCGCACGATGCGGCAGTGCGTGTGCTGACGCAGGGCATGGTTGATTTGAAGTTGCTTGACGGCAGCGTCGACGGATTGATCGAAGCGAATGCCTACACTCGTTTTTACATGCACAAAACCGGTCATTGGCTGGGTCTGGACGTACACGACGCGGGTGAATACAAAATCGATGGCGCATGGCGTCCGCTGCAGGCGGGCATGACGCTGACGGTTGAGCCGGGTCTGTACATTCGCCCGGCGGACGATATTCCCGAAGCCTTGTGGAACATCGGAATTCGCATCGAGGACGATATAGCGGTAACCGAATCCGGTTGCGAAGTGCTGACCAACCCGCCCAAAACCGTGGCCGAGATTGAAGCGTGGATGAATCCGTGAATCCGGTGCTGATCGTGGGTGCCGGCCCGGTCGGCGCGGTGTGCGCGCTCGCGCTGCAGCAGCAGGGGATCGATGCGCGCGTACTCGAAGCGCAGCCGGCCGATGCCCGTGCCGACACCCGTACCCTGGCCTTGTCGTATGGCTCGCGCCTGATCCTTGACCGTTTGGGCGTGTGGGACAAGCTGGATGGCGTGACGCCGATTACCCGCATTCATATTTCGCAGCGCGGTGCGCTCGGCATGGCGCGCTTGTCGGCCGATGAAGTGAAGGTGCCGGCGCTGGGGTATGTGCTGCCTTACGCCACCCTGACGGCGGCGTTGAAACAGGTGCTTGCGGAATCCGGTATCGCGGTCGAGTATGGCGCGGCGGTGGACCGTATCGAGTCCGGTGCTGACGCCGCGGTTGTGCATGTGGCCGGCGATCGCCGCGAATCGGCCGCGCTGGTGGTGGTGGCCGATGGCGGTCGCAGCGAGGATGCACCCGCACCCAGGTTCGAACGCAACTACGACCAGATGGCCGTGGTGTGCGAAGTGCAGACCGAACTGCCGCACGCTAATCAGGCCTATGAGCGATTCACACCGGAAGGCCCGGCAGCCTTGCTGCCGAAGGGCGACCGTTACGCATTGGTATGGACCGCCAGCAATGACGACGCGCAGCGCATTGCCGCGCTCCCCGATGCTGAATTTCTGGCCGCGCTGTATCGCCACTTTGGCGGTCGGCAGGGGCAGTTTGTGTCAGCGAGCCCGCGCAAGACTTTCCCACTGAAACTTGCGTACACCGGTAGCGAAGCCTCCGACCGCGTGGTGCGCATTGGCAACGCTGCACAGACATTGCATCCGGTGGCAGGGCAAGGGTTCAACATCGGATTACGCGATGCCTGGGAACTGGCCGCTCTATGCGGCGATACGCTGAATGCATCCATTCAGTGCGGTGATGCATCTGGCAATGAGATCGGCAGTGCCGCCATGTTGAGCGCCTATGCGCGCGGTCGGCGCGTCGATGTGCTGGGCGGCGTCGGCTTTACCGATTTTCTGGTGCGCGTGTTTTCCAACGATATCGGTCCGCTGCGGCATGCGCGCGGGCTCGGGCTGCTGGCGCTGGAAGTGTTTCCGCC
>JBBQDI010000150.1:0-4831 GCA_038319505.1 Burkholderiales bacterium | reverse complement strand
GCCAGATTATCGAGGCGACGCGCCCCGACCGCTGGATATCATTGGCCTGGTCCTGTTTGGCAGTGGCACGGCACTGCTTTCCTGGTTGCTGGAAATCTTCGGCGAGCACCATCTCGACGTGACGTCGGCGGCGGTCCTGCTGCTGCTCAGTATCAGCCTGCTGGCCGCATATGTCTGGCATGCCCGCCAGGTTGCGTTTCCACTGTTGCGGCTGGCGCTGTTTCGGGTACGCACGTTTCGGGTTTCGGTGGTGGGCGGCTTCATCACGCGGCTGGGGGTGGGCGGCATGCCCTTTCTGCTACCTCTGCTTTACCAGTTGGGCCTGGGTCTGCCGGCCTGGCAATCAGGCCTGCTGATGATGCCGGCAGCCGCTGCCGCCATGGGCATGAAGTTCATCTCCGCGCGCGTGCTGGCACGCTGGGGTTACCGGAAAATTCTGATTGTGAATACGGTCATGATCGGCGCCGTCGTCAGTCTCTTCTCGCTGGTGATGCCGGCGACACCGATCATGCTGATCGTGTTGCTGAGCCTGTCCATGGGCTTCTTCAACTCGCTGCAATACACCAGCATGAATTCCATGGCCTATGCCGATATCGATACGCCCGATTCGAGCATGGCCAGTACCATCGCCAGTTCGTTCCAGCAGCTTTCGATGAGCTTCGGGCTGGCATGCGGATCGCTGGTTGCCGGCTGGTATCTGGGCACTCAGCCGCAAACCGACCAGGTGGCGGTCACCACGGCATTGCACTACACGTTTCTGACGCTGGGTGGCTTGACTGCCCTGTCATCGCTGTCGTTCTGGACACTCAGTTCCAGGGATGGCGAAAGTGTCAGCCGCGGTAGCGCACACGACCGGGATAAAACCCCGGACCGGGCTGAACACATGCGTTGAGTGTGTGGTTCGGTGATGCCTTCGATTACACCTGCATGACTTGCAAGACGCCATTTGTGCAGCGGCAATCATCAGAATGACATCGTGGGCCCGAATCCGTTATTTGAAATCTGACGCCGGTCATGCCTGCTCCTGCGCTCGCTGCTCAGGTCTGGAGAATCGATTCCCCACAGCCTGTATGCGTTGCGGCGATCATCCTCGCGGCGATCGTCATGATGCAGATAACCGCAACTACAGGTGTGTGCATTGCACCCCGCGATGGGCAGGCCAGGGGCCTGTTCGGACAAGAAGCGTGTGCCGGCCAGCCGACTGGCTGCTAGGCAGGCAGGGTTTCCGACCTGCACCTCGACACAGTGATAATGATCACGCCGGGTCGGCCTGGAGACCCGCACCGCGGGTGAACCAGGTCGGCCGACAGCCTGACGCGGTTTCGTACCCTGCCCAAGGATGCTGCCGATTCTGTTGAATAAACGGTCGAACATGCTCGCCCCCGGATTGAAGTATGGATAGAGGAATATCGGCTGTGAGACAGACATACCCTGGGTGAAGTATATGGCACGACAACGGATCGGGCGAGTTGAATGCGGCGTAACGATCTGCCTCAAGCCGCGCTAGAATTACAGGTCCAGAATGTTTTTCTGGCCAAAAAAACGCCCCATCGGGGCGTTTTCTAAGCAGTCAGTCTTATACCTGCGGGTGAGCGCGCTCGCTTTTGTTGTGGAGCTTGTTCAGCGCGTGCAGATAGGCTTTAGCCGACGCCACCACAATATCAATATCGGCCCCCTGTCCGTTCACCACGCGTCCTTCCTGCGCCAACCGCACGGTCACTTCGCCCTGGGCATCGGTGCCGCTGGTGATGTTGTTGACCGAATACAGCAGCAAATCCGCGCCGCTGTTGACCACGGATTCGAGTGCGGTAAACGCGGCATCGATCGGACCCGCACCCTCACCTTCAGCCTTTTTCTCGCTGCCTTCATCGGTGAAGACGATCTGTGCATGCGGCGTTTCGCCTGTTTCAGAACATACTTTCATCGACACCAGCTTGAAACGTTCGTGTTCGGCTGCATAGCCTTCATTCGAAACCAGCGCCTGCAGGTCTTCGTCAAAAATTTCGCGCTTTTTGTCAGCCAGCTCCTTGAAGCGTGCAAACGCGGCGTTAAACGCTTCTTCACTATCGAGCACAATGCCGAGCTCGGCGAGCTTGGTCTTGAACGCGTTGCGGCCCGACAGCTTGCCCAGCGTCAAGCGGTTCGCGTGCCAGCCCACGTCTTCGGCACGCATGATTTCGTAGGTCTCGCGATGCTTCAAGACGCCGTCCTGATGGATGCCTGATTCATGTGCGAACGCGTTGGCGCCCACAATGGCCTTGTTCGGCTGCACCGGGTAGCCGGTGATGGAGGAAACAAGCTTGGACGCCGGCACGATCTGGGTGGCGTCGATACGCGTGTCGCAACTGAATATATCTCGCCGGGTGCGCACTGCCATCACGATTTCTTCCAGCGACGCATTGCCGGCGCGTTCACCGAGGCCATTGATGGTGCATTCGACCTGGCGTGCGCCGTTCATCACGGCGGCAAGCGAGTTGGCCACCGCCATGCCCAGATCGTTGTGGCAGTGGGTCGACCACACCACCTTGTCGGCATTCGGCACGCGCTCGATCAGCTGTTTCATGCGTTCGCCCCACAAGGACGGAATGCTGTAACCGACGGTGTCGGGCACGTTAAGCGTGGTTGCGCCGGCCTTGATGACCTCGTCGAAAATCCGGATCAGGAAATCCATCTCCGAGCGCACCGCGTCCTCGGCCGAAAACTCGACGTCGTCGGTGTATTCAAGTGCGAGCTTGACCGACTTGATTGCGGCTTCGACCACCTGGTCCGGCTGCATCCGCAATTTCTTTTCCATGTGGATGGGGCTGGTGGCGATGAAGGTGTGGATGCGACCCGACTTGGCCGGTTTGATTGCACCCCCTGCGGCGTGAATATCGCGTTCGTTGGCACGTGCCAGCGAGCAGATGGTGGAGCCCTGGATGGTCTCGGCAATCGCACGTATCGCGTCGGCATCACCCGGACTGGCCGCGGCAAAGCCGGCTTCGATCACGTCGACGCCGAGCATTTCCAGCTGGCGCGCAATACGCAATTTTTCGTCTTTGCTCATTGACGCGCCGGGGCTTTGCTCGCCGTCGCGCAAGGTGGTATCAAAAATAAATAAACGGTCGTTCATGGCAGGCTCCATGGAAGGTCGGGGCCGATTTCGATGTCGTCTCGGGCCGATGCATTATAAATTGGTTACCGCGAGAAGCTGGCGGCACGGGGTACTGCAGGGGGGGATTTAATATGTATGCGCTGCGCGCAGCAGCAGGCCGTCGAACAGAACGTTCGACAGGCAGAAAAGAAAAGACGGGTGCAACTGATCAGACATGAATTGAATTCTATCTATTTTTTGCCGCTTGGCAAAGGGGATGCCTGTGAAGCGGACTTTTTGCGACGCATCAACCGCCACAAAGCATCACCATATCCGGACAGGGTATAGAGCACGAATACCACGAACAGTACTTCGGGCGGGCTGGTCGAGACCAGCACAAAGGCGAGCACAACCAGCAGGATCACGAAGAACGGCACACTCTTGCGCAGATTGATTTCCTTGCCGCTGTAATAGCGGAAGTTGCTGACCATGGTGAGCCCGCCCAGCAGGGCGATCACTGCCGCCAGCCAACGCACGTCGTGCCCCGGCACGCCATATTCGACCATCACCCAGACAAAGCCGGCAACCAGTGCTGCTGCCGACGGGCTGGGCATGCCCTGAAAAAAGCGGTTATCAGTGCTGGTCTCGTGCTGGGTGTTGAACCGCGCAAGACGCAGTGCCGCGCCGGAGCAATAGACAAAGGCGGCGATCCAGCCGAGCTTGCCCATGCCTTGCAGGGCAAACTCATAGATCACCAGCGCGGGTGCCACGCCGAACGACACCATGTCGGACAGGCTGTCGTACTCGGCACCGAAAGCGCTTTGGGTATGCGTCATGCGGGCAACCCGGCCATCGAGGCCATCGAGCACCATGGCAATAAAGATCGCAACCGCAGAATATTCGAAACGGCCGTTCATGGCCTGCACCACAGCATAAAACCCCGCAAACAACGCACCGGTCGTGAGCAGGTTGGGCAGCAGATATATGCCGCGATCGCGCATCCGTGGTCGTTTCAATTCGGTTTTACTGTGATGGAATTCGAGCATGAAAGCATGAGGGTAACGGTTACCAGCGTGCCAATATGGTACGCCCGCCTGTGACTTTTTGGCCGATCGAGACTTCGGCACGCGCGGTGGTCGGCAGATAGACGTCCACCCGCGAGCCAAAGCGGATGAAGCCGTAACGCTGGCCGCGTGCCAGGGTGTCGCCGCTGCGCACGTAGCAGAGGATGCGCCGCGCGATCAGCCCGGCAATCTGTACCGAAGTCACATCGCCACGCGGGGTCTGGATCCACAGGGCATTGCGTTCGTTTTCGGTAGACGCCTTGTCGAGGTCGGCGTTAACGAAGCTGCCCGGGATATACCAGTGGCCCTTGACCTCGCCATCGACCGGGCTCTTGTTGGAATGAACGTTGAACACGTTCATGAAGACGCTGATTTTCAGTGCCTCACGTTCCAGGTACGGGTCGTTGACTTTTTCCACCATGACAATCCGTCCGTCGGCCGGCGAGATCACCGCATCGACATCGCTGGGTGGGACGCGCGCCGGATCACGAAAAAACTGCAGCGCGAAAACCGCCCAGATCCAGAACGGGATCGACCAGTAGCCAATCAGCCAGGTCGCGATCAATGCAGCAGCAAATGCTGCCAGCAGAATCAGCCAGCCTTCGCGGGCGATGAGGGGATGTGTCATATATTCTTGGAGGCGTGAGAAAAAAAGGGGCGAGGCGCGTCGGGTTCAATCACCCTCACGCCTCAC
>JBBQDI010000149.1:0-4832 GCA_038319505.1 Burkholderiales bacterium | reverse complement strand
GAGATCTATTGCTACTATAACCATACCAAGCATGATGGCCATACCGACCGAATAATGAGCTATGCGGATCACTTGCTGCCCTGCGCGAGGTTGAGCGACGCGCAGCTTGCTGAACGCATTCGTGCTGACGGTATCGACATCCTTGTCGACCTGTCCGGGCATACTGCCCATAACCGCCTGCCCGTGTTTGCACGCAAGCCCGCGCCAGTACAAGTGACATGGATTGGCTACCCGGGCTCGACAGGACTGACCGCAATGGATTACCGGATCACCAATGCAGAAATGGATCCCCCCGGATTGACCGAGTGTTATCACAGCGAATCGCTGCGACGTATACCTGACACAGATACACCATACCGCCCGGAACCTGGATGCCCTCCAGTCAATCCGCTACCGGCCATGACTACCGGCGAATTTACATTTGCCTCGTTGAATAACCTGATCAAGATAAATCCGTCCGTGATCAGACTATGGGCAAGCATTCTGGATGCGCTTCCGCATGCCAGGCTGTTGCTCGGCAACGTAACTGACAGTGGAACTCGGCAACGCGTGATTGAATGGTTTAGCCAAGCAGGTGTTGCTGAGGATCGCCTGACCCTGCTACCACGCATGCCGATCAGCGATTATCTGGCACTACACCACAAGATAGATCTTGCGCTTGACCCCTTTCCCTACAATGGGGGAACAACCACCATGCACTCTCTGTGGATGGGGGTGCCGTCAATAACGCTTGCCGGTGAACACACTGCGTCGCGAGTGGGTGTTTCAGTATTGTCGCGTCATGGTCTGAGTGAGTTCATTGCCCGCAGTAAAGAGGAGTACTTGCAGCGCGCCATTCAGATTGCACAGGATTTACCTGCCCTGAACCAAGTACGCCAATCGATGCGTGGGCGAATGAGCGGGACCAACTGTGAGCCGGGAAGCATCACTCGCTATCTTGAGTCGGCTTACCGGGATATGTGGCGGAAGTGGTGCGAGACCTGAGGGATCGCTAAACATTTCAATTTATCGCGTGCCAAGCACACGGCGACAAACTTGCGACTCTCAGTCCATACGCCCGGCGCCGAAGGGTCGCGTCTTGACTGCCGCGGCATGGGGCGGCAAGACTTCGCTCGCGACAGGCATCGGGTTATCGAAAATGGCAAGCCACTCCAAGCGGCTCAAGTGCGCAAGTTGCTGCGGCACGGCGCTGAAGGCATTGGCGGCCAGATTGAGCTTTCTCAGGCCCGACAATTGGCCGAACGAAGCAGGCAGTGCACTCAGGCGATTGGCGTAGAGACTGAGTTGTTCCAGACCGCCCATCCAGCCAATGTTTTCAGGCAACGTTTCGATACGGTTCTTGTACAGCCGGGTGGCAACGAGCGATTTCAGCGTGCAAAACGAATCGGGCAAAGCACGCAGCTTGGTCACCGCTACGGTAAGGTACTTGAGGCGCTGAAGGCTTGCGAGATCCTCGGAAAGCGATGTGATGGGACTGAACCCGAGGCTCAGCGTCTCCAAATTGGTGCAGCGGTATATCTCAGCGGGAACGATGCGCAGTCCTGACAGATACAGGTGCAATGTCTCCAGGCCAGTGAGACTTGAAAGTCCTTCGGGAAGACCTCGCAGGCGCAGCTTGTGCAAGTGAAGGCTGCGAAGATGGCAAAGCTCGTACAGGCGCTCGTCAATGACCGTGATCGGGTTGCTGCCCAGAAACAGCTGCTCGAGAAGAGACAGCTCGTAGACAAAACGCGGAACCGCGCTGAGACCATTGCTCCCGATATTGAGGCTCTTCAGCCCGACAAGCGCCTGGAAAGATTCCGGAAGCTCGCCAAACATGTTCTTTCGAAGATCAAGGTGCTCCATGGCGTGAAGCTGTGAAACCAGAGCGAGAACCGCTTTCTTCGCTTCCGTTCCATGGTGCCGCACAAGGCCACCGAACGGATGCTGCGAGTCATGCAGGCTCAGGGCCACGCATCGATCACCGCGAAATCCGCTGACAGGTTCGCGTCCGACGACTCGGGTGATCTTCTCGACGATTTCCCGGTCGGACATGACTACCCCACCACAAGTCGCGAGAGCTGTGCCGCCCAGGCCTCGGCCAGTCCATCATCGGCCAGTGGTACCGAGTCGACAGCCAGAGGCTCGAAGCACTCGATCATCCCTGCGGCTGTCAGTAGATGCCTTATCGGAGCACACAGGCCGTGGCCAAAATCCTCATAGCCGGTGTAGATGCCGACCTCACAAATCGCAAATCGGCATCCCTTCCAGGTTGACCAGTCATGCGCCACAAGAAAAGCCTCCATACTGTCTTCGAGTTCGGCATCACCATAGGTCGGCGCGCAGACAACGAGATCAGTCGGCGAGAGCTCTACAGCAACCTGTTGAAGGGCTCGAACATCGTCGCAAGGCACCTGGCCCAGAGCCTTGGCGAGACGCTGCGCCACCGTGCGCGTCGTGCCACCACGGGTTCCATAGATCACTCTCACACCGAATTCCTCGTGTAGAGCACATCGAGGCGGTAGTTGGAAAGCTCAGCAGGTTGCGGCTTGATGGCCACCACGAATCCGCGTTTCGAACCTGTCTCACGGAGTTCCTGCTCGGTCCACCAACGCCCCATTCCTTGATGGGTGTCGTCACCACGCGCCTCGTCGGCAAGGAAACGATCGCGCCGCTCCGGAGTGTCGTAGAAATTCCAACGTAGTTCGTATGCCGGCACACCGGTCACCAGCATCCTGACCGGTGCTTCAGTTGTAACCGCCACAACCGCATCCAGCACAGCACCGAAGGTAAGGGGCGTGAAGTAGCCGAGCGCGTCGTTCATCAACACTTTGCTGGGCGGAAAAGACACCAGATCGAAAATCGCATCCTCGACGTCGCCAACCAAATAACGGATGTTCTCTGCTGACTTCCAGCGTTGCGCTTCCTCGATGAGGTGGTCAGCGAAATCGATGGCTGTAATACGGGCGACTGTTGGTGCCAACGCGTGCGTGATCAATCCGTTCCCGCAGCACAAGTCGCACAGATGGTCGCTGCGTTCAAGGTGCAAGGTTTCAGCCACACGGGACACCATGCCTGCGAAGACTGCCTCAGAGACAGGCTGGCGGTTGATGGTTTTTCCCACCTGAACGAACAGATCCGACTCACTCGTGGCGGGCTTGGCCCTGTACCCCGACCAAAATTCGCGCCAGCGACTGCTCATGCTTGTGGCTCCCGGACAAGTCTGGATGACAGCGCATCGGCATCGAGGAACATCAAGGCGTCCAGCACGGATAACCCTGGCAGATCGGCCCGGCCATAGCGCTGATAGGTGGGAAGTGAGGCAGGCACAAACTCCAGCAAGATGCCATTGGATTCAAACCTCGACCGGTCATAGAGGGCGGCGCCGCCCGGCAGATTGACGTAATGCGTTGCCCCTTCGCGCTTGCAGATGTCGAGAACGCGCTCGACGCCTTGGAGGTCGGCGTTGCCGTAGCAGCGCGAAGACATCACGAACTCGGTTTTGAATTCCAGCAAGCCGCACACCTCGGTGATCGAAAGCTTTGCCAACTCGGCGATCGATGTGTGCCGCTCTGAGAGCGTGTTGGCAAATAGAGCTGAGACGGCCGGGAAGTTGGGCAAGCGACTGTAGTTCTGGGAGAGCGTGTCCATGAGCTTCCGCCGCCACCGCTCGCCGGTCTGTAGCTTGACGTCTTCGATGGGCGTCGAGGCACCGACGTCCGTGACGGGAAAGGTGAAAAATGCCGGCTGGTCGGCGACCGCCCAGCGGTTGCGATTGATCCAGCCCTGCTTGATGAACTGGGCGTCGTCCAGGAATACGAAGCGGTCAACCGCACCGGCCATCGCAAAGTAGCCGAGATACGGAAACAGATAGGGCTGCATGATGGCCAGCTTCATGATTGTTTCACAAATCAATACGTACTGATTGCATTATCGTGCTGCAATTAGCTGAGTAATGATTTCGATTTGCTCGTCTTCCAGATCCGGATAAATCGGCAGGCACAATATTTGTTGTGCTGCGGAAACGGCAACAGGGAGGTTGTCCGGGTGCGCCGATGGGAGTCCCCGATACATCGAAAAATCAGTAATCAGCGGATAAAAATAGCGGCGCGGGTGTATGCCGTTGTCTTTGAGTTTCTGGTATAGGCCGTCACGGCTGATCGCGTAATCAGGCTCAACAAGAATCGGGAAATAAGCGAAATTGGCTACGTTCTCACGATCAACCGGCATGCATTGAATGCCTTTCACTCCTTCCAGGCGTTCACGATAGGCAGCATCGATTTCCTTGCGACGCACGAGCGCCTTGTCGACATGCTTCAACTGAAGCAAGCCAAATGCCGCATTGATCTCGCTCATCTTGCCATTGATGCCGGGGGCGACGACTGAAACTTCGTCCACAAAACCGAAATTTTTCAAATGATCGATTCGCGTTTTGGTCTTGGCATCCGGGCAAACGATTGCCCCGCCCTCGAAGGTATTGAAGACCTTGGTGGCATGAAAGCTCAGTACCGACAAGTCCCCGTGCCGCAAAATGCTGCCGCCAGCGTCACCTACGCCAAATGCATGTGCAGCATCGTAGATGACCTTGAGGTTGTAGTTGTCGGCGATTTTCTCGATGGCCCCGACATTGCAGGGACGGCCGTAGCAATGCACGGGCAGGATGGCGGTGGTCTGCGGCGTGATGGCGGCTTCGATCTTCGCCGGATCGAGATTGAACGTGTCGCGGTCGATGTCCACGAACACGGGCTTGATGCCGTTCCATAGCAGGGAGTGCGAGGTGGCCACAAAGGAATAGGGCGGGGGTGTGGGCGGGGTGGGTGTAAATCCACTGCTGAAAGAGGTCGATGGTCGCC
>JBBQDI010000148.1:0-4851 GCA_038319505.1 Burkholderiales bacterium | reverse complement strand
GTCTGTGCGACTTCGGCGGGCATCAGGCGTTCGCCCTTGGCCGGCTTGAGCGACAAACGGGTCTCGAACGGCGTGTTGGCAGCAAAGTTCAGGCTGGTCAGGCTTACCATCGGCGCGCGCATGCCGTTGTTGACCAGGATGCTCATCAGCTCGGCCAGTGCGGCGGGGCGGTCGCCCGAACTGCCGATGGCGGTGGCATAGGACGGCGTGATGTTGTCGAATGGGTAGCCCAGGCGTTTCCAGTCGCGCAGCAGACCATCGAAGGCTTCGACTTCGATCAGGCTCTGGATGCGGATGTCCTGTGCATTCTTGCGGCTGGTCTTGAACAGCCAGTTGTAGACCTCGCGACGGACGTCAGCCCCCTGTTCGTTCAAGGTCTTGAGTTCGGTTTTGGGCGCAGCGCGCAGTGTTTTCACCACCCATAGTTCCAGCGGATGAATCTGGGTCACGTAACCGCGATCGGCCAGGTCATACGCGTCGGGCGCATGGGTTTTGTAAAGCGACTCCAGCGTTTTCGGGCTCAGGCTTTTGCTTTCGGGCAGATGGGTGTGTAACGCACTGACATAGTCGTCAAAGCTCGCCCGCGGTTGCAGATAGCGAAACACCGACGTGAAACGGCGCGGGTTGGCGTGGATGCGGGCATACAGGTCATCCGCCATCTCCTCGGTCGTCTGGTTTTTGTGACTCTGGTAAAAACGACGGGTGAAGACGCGGCCTTCCTGATCGACAAAGCGCATCAGATAGGTCTCGCGTAGCGGGTTGCTGGCATCGTCCATGATGCGCGCAACTGCGCCCGGTGACGCGCTGGCGTAATGTCGCACGACGTCGCGCATGATGCGGATGTAGACGAGGTTGACCGAGTTCTTGGTGGCTTCCCACACGTCCATCACGCGGCTGTTGTCCTTGGGATCGAAGTTGGCGAAGGTGTGAATGCCGCCACCGGTGAAAAAGGCTTCCGGCGCGGCCGAATAACGGCGCTCCATCGCGGCGTTGAGCAGGGCATCCAGCTTGATGCCCGGTTGGTCCAGCAAGGTGGTGGCCACCCACTGCGCAAGCACGTCGCGTTGCGGCTGTGCTTTCTGTTTGAGCAAGGTCGCGTCGGACGTGCGGTATTCGTCGTACAACTGCGCGATGATTTGCAGGTAAGTCACCATGGTGCGCAGCTTGGCGGTGGAACCGAGATCCAGCCGCGCCTGGCTGTTGATATCGAATGGTTGGTTGAGGTTGTCGGCCTGGACGCGCAGCACATTGCCCCGCTGCGTTTTTTCGTACAGGGTGAAACTGTAGATCACGTGGCTCAGCTGATTGTTTGGTTGCAGCAAGCGCTTTCCGATCAACCCTGATGCGGTGGCGGCATCGAGGTTGGCCAGGCTTTGCAGATAGCCGGCGACGATTTTTTGCGCCGGCTGATTGATGGTGGTGTTGACCTGCAGATCGAGCCGGTCGAGGGCGTACAGGCGCGGTTCGCCGAGCAGTCCGGCAACGTGGATACGCTGCGCGTTGGTGGCTTTTTGATCGACGAAACGCGGTGCGGGCGGGTCGACGCGCAGCTTGATGTCACGCAGCTTGATTTTCTTGGCGCGCTCGGCCAGGTCACGCGAAATCACGTTTGCGCTCGCCAGCAGATCAAGATGGTCGTCGGTCAGCGCGTCCAGCGCCTTGCGATTGGCGGCCAGATAATACGACGGGCGGCGTTCCGCCACGATCAGCGAGAGCGCGTGTTTGAGTGCGCTGGCATAGGCCGTATCGCGATCGGTTGGCTTTCTGGACAGGGTGCGGTTGATTGCATCGAAATCCAGCCCATACCAGGCCCATAGTCCGTCTCCAATCCCGTTGACCTCACCGATGCGGGGTGCCGCGGCCAAAGGCACGGTGTTGAGATAGGCCATCACCGTTTTGCGCCGCATTGGCAACGTGTTGGCGCCGTCGAGATAGGCGCGCAGGCTGGCGGTGGCCATCTGCCGCAGCTTGTCGCCCATGCTGCTGGTCAGGCCCTCCGGCGAATGGCGATATTTTTCGATCTGTGTCGGCAGGGTGCTGCCGCCCGGCACGTTGCGGTTGGTATCGACCAGGCTGATGCCTTTCTCAAGCAGCGCCTGGGCGAGTCGGTCCCATTCCACCGCCGGGTTGCGGGTGGGAAACTGCTCGGCCAACAGTTCGCGGTTTTCGATATAGAGCAGGGCATCGACCAGCACCTCGGGGATCTCGTCGAAGCGGTGATAGACCCGCGTTGGATGCAGCCCTTGATAGAGTTGCTTGCCATCGCTGTCGAGCAGGGTGAGACCGGTTTGGTCCTTTTCATGGTACGGCAAGAACAGGCCCAGATCATCGACCCGTGCCATCTGGATGCTGATCCTGGCTTGCTGATCGATGTGCCAGCCCGCCTTGTCGAGCCTGGACAGGTAATCGGGCAGCTTGCTGTAGCCGTGGCGCAGGTCATAGGGTCCCTGGCCCGGAAAACGGATGCGATCGGATGGCCCGGGTCGGAGTTGCCAGGTCATCTTTTGCGCGGTTTTGGCGAGGTATTTCGCTTCCAGTGCCGATGAAACCAGCTCCCAGGCAACGAGACCGATCAGCCCGACAACCAGCAACAGAACGCCCAAGGAAATCAGAATGCGGCGCGGGACTTTATGCATGGTTCAGATCCAGCCAGTCGCGTGCGACCAGAAAATCGCTATACAGCTGCGCTTCCGGCGTGCCGGGTGCAGGCTGCCAGTCGTAACGCCATTTCACGATGGGCGGCAGTGACATCAGAATGGATTCGGTGCGTCCACCCGACTGCAGGCCAAACAGCGTGCCGCGGTCATACACCAGGTTGAATTCGACGTAACGTCCGCGCCGGTAGGCCTGGAAATCGCGCTCGCGTTCGCCGTAGGGCATATCCTTGCGGCGTTCGAGGAGGGGCAGGTAAGCGGGGAGGAAGGCATCCCCCAGGCTTTGGGTCATCGCGAACGCATGGTCAAAGCCACCTTCGGAAAAGTCGTCGAAAAACACGCCGCCAATGCCGCGCGCTTCGTTGCGATGCTTGAGGAAGAAATAGCGGTCGCACCCTGCCTTGAAGCGCGGGTGCAACTCCAAGCCAAACGGATCGAGCGCGTCCTTGCAGGTGACGTGAAAATGCCGCGCGTCTTCTTCAAAACCGTAATAAGGCGTGAGGTCCATGCCGCCGCCGAACCACCACACCGGCGCTTCGCCGTCTTGCATCGCAACAAAACAGCGCACATTCATGTGCACGGTGGGTGCGTAGGGATTGCGCGGATGCAGCACCAGCGACACGCCAATCGCCTCCCAGCGGCGGCCGGCGAGTTCCGGACGATGCGCGCTGGCCGACGGCGGCAACTGGCTGCCCAGCACGTGCGAGAAATTGACCCCGCCGCGTTCCAACACGTGGCCTTCTTCGATCAGTCGAGAAATGCCGCCGCCGCCTTCGGGGCGTTCCCAGGCATCGGTGCGAAACGGCAGACCGTCGGCGGCTTCGAGCGCGCCGATGATGCGCGCCTGCAGGTCGAGCAGATAGGTTTTAACAGCGGCAGGGTCGAAGGAGGATGCAGACATCAGGGACGAATGACGGTTCCGGTGGCAAGGTCGATCAGGGTGGAGGGGCGGCGGCGCTGGCCGATACGGCCAGCGATCACGCGCACCTGTGCACCGAATATTCTGCGGCATTCGGCCGCGGTTTTGGCAGGTTTCTTACCGCTTTTGTTGGCGCTGGTGGAAACCAGCGCCATCCCGAGGCTGCGGCACAGGCGCGCGGCATCGGGATGGGCGGTGACACGCACTGCAATCGTCGAGCGCCCGCCCGTTAGCAGCGGCAAGCAGGCAGTCGATGCCGGCAGCACCCAGGTGACGGGACCGGGCCAGGCGCGTTTGACCTGAGACAGCTTAGCCGCACTCAGCGGCCGAATAAAGGGCTGCAATCGCTTGAAGTGATCGGCGACCAGCAACAGGCCCTGGCTGACGCTGCGGCCCTTGAGCCGGATGAGATGCTTAAGCGCGCGCGGATTGCGCGGGTCGCACCCCAGTCCGTAGCAGGATTCGGTGGGATAGGCGATCAGCCCCCCCTGTTTCAGATAGGTGGCCAGATCGGGGCGGCCGGCCTCACTTTTTCCGGTCAAGCGCACGCCAACCGATGTCGCGACGGTATTGCATGCCGTCGAAATTGATGCCGGCCACAGCTTCATAGGCACGTTTCTGTGCCATGCGCACACTGTCACCGAGCGCGGTGACAGCCAGCACCCGTCCGCCACTCACCACGGTTTGACTGTCCTGCGTCGTGGTGCCGGCATGGAACACATGCAGATCATCGGCAGATGCAGCCGGGGGGATATGGATCACCGCGCCCTTTTTGGGCGCGTCGGGATAGCCTGCGGCAGCGAGCACGACTGCGAGCGCAGTGCGGCGATCCCATTCGATTTCCATCTGCCCCAGATTGCCGTTGATGGCGGCTTCCATGATGGTCACGAAGTCTGATTTCAGGCGAATCATGATCGGCTGGGTTTCCGGATCGCCCATGCGACAGTTGTATTCAAGCACCTTGGGGGCACCGTCTGCCCCGACCATGATGCCGGCGTACAGGAAGCCGGTGAAGGGGATGCCGTCGGTCGCCATGCCTTCCACGGTGGGGTGGATCACCTCGCGCATGATGCGCGCGTGCAGTTCGGGGGTGATGACAGGAGCGGGCGAATACGCGCCCATGCCACCGGTGTTGGGTCCCTGATCGCCGTCCTGCAGGCGCTTGTGGTCCTGGCTCGATGCCAGCGCCAGGATGTGTTCGCCGTCGACCATGACGATGAAGCTGGCTTCCTCGCCCAGCAGGCATTCCTCAATCACCACGCGGTGCCCCGCCTCGCC
>JBBQDI010000147.1:0-4866 GCA_038319505.1 Burkholderiales bacterium | reverse complement strand
TGTCCGATTTTCCATTCGATAGCGGCAATGGCGTGTTTCGCATCGAGGCGTTGGTCAACAATGGCATCATTGACTACGTGCAGGGATGGCCGCGCATTGAGGGTATTCAGGCGCGGTTGCTGTTCCTCGGCCGGGTGATGGAAGTCACATCCAGTCAGGCGCACATCTTTGGGGTGACTTTGTCGCCCGTCAAGGTGGTTGTTCCGGATCTGCTGCATCATGATGAACAACTGGTAATCGATGGTGAGGCCAACGGCCCGGCTCAGGATTTCTTCCGTTTCGCCAATGACAGCCCGGTGGGTGCGCGCTTGCGTGGGGTTACCCAGACATTGGAGGGCGGTGGCCCGATGCGGCTCGCCCTCAAGCTGCAAGTGCCGCTGCGCCATAGCCATGACACCTCAGCCGCAGGCAAGTTGTCGTTTATGGGCGATATCGTTCGCTCAGCAGGCCTGCCGCAACTCGATCAGGTTCGTGGCGATATCGTTTTCACCGGGAACAGCCTGAGTGCGAAGAACATCAGCGCGCAGTTTCTGGGTGGCCCCATGCGCATTGATACCGCAACCCACAATGACCAGGTGCAAATTCTGGCCCAGGGGCGCGCAACGGCTGCGGGCTTGACACCTTGGTTGGGTACGGCGTGGACCAATCGTCTGACCGGGCAAACCAGTTGGCGCGGTCAGATTGATCTGGATCCGGCGGGCAAGCGTATCCGCATCGAATCCGATTTGGTTGGACTGGGCTCCAGCCTGCCGGCACCACTGGCCAAAGAGGCCGCACAGTCCTTGCAGCTGTGGGCAAGCAGCCAGCCCCAGGCCGATGGGCAACAACACGAAGTCAGATTGGGGAAAACCGTTGCCGCAGTGTGGCGCAGTACGGCAGCAGGGCGCTTTGACCGGGGCGAGATACGCTTTGGTGGGCAGGCAACCATGCCCGGTGAACCCGGATTGCGACTGGCTGGCAGCGGACGCGGACTGGAATTTTCCGGCTGGTTGGCACTGCTGCCCCGTGGCGATGGGGGCGACACCTTGCCTCTGTCGACGATCGACTTGAGTTTCGACGATTTTGACTTGATGGGGCGGCGTTATCAGGATGTTCGCCTGCAAGGGCATATCCGCAATGGCCTGTTCCGTACCCAGGTAAGCGGTCACGAGGTGGAGGGTGTGCTGACCTATCGTCCGGCAGGGGAGCAGCCCGCCCGCGTGTCAGCACAGTTCAAGCGGCTGACGATTCCGGATGCAGCACCGGCTACCGGCGTGGCGGCCAGCATGAACATGAAGGCCTCGGATTTTCCGGTACTGGATGTCACGGTGGACGATTTCCGCCTGCAGGCGCGCGCGTTGGGGCGGCTGCAGGTGGTGGCGCGTGGCGCGCCGCAAGGCTTGGCGATTGAGAGCCTGCAACTCACGCACCCTGACAGTGTGTTCAGCATGAGCGGCCTGTGGCGCGACAGCGGCCAGGGCGAAACGCGTGCGGATCTGAGCCTGAACGTGCTGGATGCTGGCAAGTTTTTGACGCGGTTTGGTTACGCCGATACGCTTAAACGCGGTAGCGTTAACATTCAGGGCAATGCCACCTGGGTGGGTTCGCCCGCTGATTTCACGTTTGACGCGCTGGCAGGAGAACTCGACTTCACGGCCAAGAGCGGACAGTTCCTCAAGGTCAGCCCCGGTGCCGGCAAGTTGCTCGGCGTATTGAGCTTGCAATCCCTGCCGCGCCGGCTGAACTTTGATTTCCGTGATATCTTCAACGAAGGCTATGCCTTCGACGATATCAGTGCCACCCTGCGTATTGCGCGCGGCGTGATTTACAGCGATGACTTCAAGATGCGCGGGCCGTCAGCCAAGGTCAATATGTCAGGGCTGGCCGACCTCAATCAGGAAACCGTTCAGCTGCGGGTGAAAGTGATCCCGAAATTGTCCGAAGGAATAGCGGTAGCGGGGGCCTTGATTGGCGGGCCTTTGGCAGGGGTGGGCGCGCTGGCGGCGCAGAAACTGCTGCGCGACCCATTCGAAGAAATCATCAGCAAGGAATACATGGTGATAGGGCCGTGGCAGGCTCCGGATGTCAAACGTTTATCGAAGACCAATGCCAATGTTGAAACTCAGGCAACCGAGCCCTGATTGTGGAATGATTTCATGACGACGAAAAAAATCACCAAATCCTCCGTGGCACGACCTAAAAGTGGTCAGGTCAAAAAACCGGCTACGCAGGTGGGAACCGTGCGCGTAGCGGCAATCCAGATGGCGTCCGGTCCCAATGTGTCAGCCAACCTGGCCGAAGCGGAACAGCTGATCGAACTGGCTGTTGATGCGGGTGCGCAATTAATCGCATTGCCCGAGTTCTTCTGCATCATGGCCATGAAAGATTCAGGCGTGGTGAAAGTGCGCGAGGCAGAAGGCCATGGCCCAATCCAGGCATTTTTGTCGCGTATGGCCAAAAAGCACAAGATATGGCTGATCGGCGGCTCGGTGCCGCTGGAGGCCAGCGTGGCGAACCGGGTACGCAATAGCTGTCTGGTGTATGACGAGCGCGGCAAACAGGTGGCCCGCTATGACAAGATCCATCTGTTTGGCCTCGATCTCGGCAACGAGCGTTATCAGGAAGCCAACCTGATCGAACCGGGTGACAGGGCGGTCGTCGTCAACACCCCATTCGGCCGTATCGGGCTGTCGATCTGCTATGACCTGCGTTTTCCCGAGTTGTATCGCGCCATGCCGGATGTCGACATCATTGTGGTGCCGTCGGCGTTTACCGCCACCACCGGGCGCGCGCATTTCGAAACGCTGATCCGCGCGCGCGCGATCGAAAACCTGGCCTATGTGATTGCGCCGGCGCAGGGCGGTTACCATTTGTCTGGGCGCGAAACCCACGGCGACAGCATGATCGTCGACCCGTGGGGCGTGGTACTCGACCGGTTGCCGCGTGGCTCCGGCGTGGCCGTCGCCAACATCAACCCGGCCTACCAGGCCAGCTTGCGCAAGAGCCTGCCCGCGCTCAAGCACCGCTTCATCCAATGCAAGCAGATAGAAGTCGATGTGGTCGAGCGTCGTGCAGTGGCCAAGCGTGAGCCCGCCTCCAAGTGATACAGGAATAACCATGAACCCAACTGATGCCTTTGTTCCCATTCAAACCGCCGAACAGCTTTTTCATACTGCCGAAGCCACGCTGCTGACGCCGAACGGGCTGGATGCTGACAAACTTGCGCCCGTGTTTGGGCGTCTTTTGACACATGATGTTGACTACGCTGATCTGTATTTTCAGTATTCGCGCTCCGAAGGCTGGAGCCTGGAAGAAGGCCAGGTCAAATCCGGCAGTTTCAATATCGATCAGGGCGTCGGCGTACGTGCGATCTCCGGTGAAAAAACTGCGTTTGCCTATTCCGATGACATCAGCCTCGACGCATTGGGGGCCGCAGCGGACGCGACCCGTGCCATCGCCCGCGCCGGGCAGCAGCGACAGACAGCGGTAGCGCGCCGGGCCGACGGCCGTCAGCTCTACCAGGCAGTCGATCCGCTGGCGAGCCTGGACGATGCTGCCAAGGTCACCCTGCTGGAGCGGCTGGAGAAAAAGGCCCGCGCCATGGACCCACGTGTAATCCAGGTCATGGCCAGCCTTGCCTCCGAATTCGAAGTGATTTATGTCGCCCGCTCGGACGGCCACATGGCGGCGGATGTGCGTCCGCTGGTGCGCCTGTCCCTGCAGGTGATTTCCGAGCAGGACGGGCGCCGCGAGCAGGGCAGCGGCGGCGGCGGCGGGCGCTTCGACTACGGTTATTTCACCGATGACATCCTGGAAAAATATGCTCGCCAGGCCGTGCATCAGGCCATGATCAATCTCGACGCGCGTCCCGCACCGGCCGGCAGCATGACCGTCGTGCTCGGCGCCGGCTGGCCCGGCATCCTGCTGCACGAAGCGATCGGCCATGGTCTCGAAGGCGACTTCAATCGCAAAGGCAGCTCGGCGTTCTCAGGCCGCATCGGCGAACGTGTCGCCGCCCCAGGCGTCACCGTGATCGACGACGGCACCATCCCGCAACGGCGCGGATCGCTCAACATCGACGACGAAGGCAACCCCACCCAGCGCACCACGTTGATCGAAGACGGCATCCTCACCGGCTACATGCAGGACATGATGAACGCCCGCCTGATGGGCATGCCGATCACCGGAAACGCAAGGCGCGAATCCTATGCGCACCTGACCATGCCGCGCATGACCAACACCCTCATGCTCGGTGGCAACAAAGACCCGCACGAAATCATCGCCTCGGTGAAGAACGGCCTTTACGCCGTCAACTTCGGCGGCGGCCAGGTCGACATCACCAGTGGTAAATTCGTCTTCTCCGCCGCCGAGGCCTACATGATCGAAGACGGCAAGATCACCTACCCGGTCAAAGGCGCCACGCTGATCGGCAACGGCCCTGAAGTGCTCACCCGCGTCTCCATGATCGGCAACGACATGGAAATGGATTCTGGCGTCGGGACGTGTGGAAAAGAAGGGCAGAGCGTGCCGGTTGGCGTGGGGCAGCCGACGCTAAGGATTGATGGGTTGACGGTGGGCGGGACGGCCTGAAGTCCTGAGCAACACCTACAGAGCCCTTGACGAAATTTATTCGTGTGCCTGGCCCCTTTGATTTGTTTGATCTTCTTTGTTTTTGATATTCCCCTTATTCTAAAAAGGAGAAGAGCTTGAAACTATCGATAGTAATTACGGGCCTCATTGCATTTATGGTTCTTCGTTAATTTCACTGTGATTTTTTCTTACACGAGTCTCAAGTCCAACTTGCCGCAATGAAACAGAATCCTTGCCCGATAGTTGGTGAAGTTGCGAAACCCACGGGCATTGGCCTTGATGAGTTGAATGGCGCTA
>JBBQDI010000146.1:0-4878 GCA_038319505.1 Burkholderiales bacterium | reverse complement strand
TGTGCTGGTGGGCAGCTCCCTGGAAGACGCCGGGTTCGACAAATCAACCGATGCAGCCACACGCCAACGTCTGCACATTGAAGCCGCCGACCTGCTGCCCATCCTGGGGTCGATGCAACCTGTCCGGCACTGGGCCGGACTGCGCCCGGGTTCGCCCGACAATATCCCGATCATCGACCGCCATCCCGATTTCGACAATGTGTTCGTCAACACGGGGCATTACCGCTATGGGGTCACGATGGCCCCCGCCTCGGCGGAATTGCTGGTCGATTTGATGCAAGGCCACACGCCGGCTCTCGACCCCGCACCGTATCGCTGGCAGGCCGCGCTCGAGCGCAGTTGGACCGATGTGCTTTAACGCAGCCGGCATCCGGCAGTCGTCGTTTCAATAACGGATGGTTTACACTTTGCGCCACCCCAGCCCCGCAGCCCGTGCCATGCCTATTGCGCTCGTCCATCTGTCACGCGATGTTAACGATGCCTTGTTCGGGCAAACGGGTTCGAGCAAAGAAGCGTCCAGTAGAACCCTCGATCAGCAGCACGATGACACGGGGCTGGCCGTTGTCTGAATCATCCGGAACCCATCCACCGCTGGTTGTCTGGGTTGTCAGCGATGGCAAGCCGGGCCATGAAAACCAGTCACTTGGGCTGGCCGAAGCGCTGGCACGCGCCACCCCGACCACGGTTCACGTTCTCCCTGCCCTGCCCGCCTGGCGGGCCTGGCTGGCACTGTTGCTGAAGCGCGCACTGGGCAACACGCTTCCCAAGCCGGATCTGATCATAGGCGCGGGGCATGCCACACATGTCACGCTGCTGGCCATGCGACGTGCGCGCGGTGGGCGCGCAGGGGTGATGATGAAGCCAAGCTTTCCACGCCGCTGGTTTGATCTGTGCCTCATTCCCGCACATGATGGGGTCACGGCTGACGCGCATACGCTGGTGACCGAAGGGGCACTGAATCGCATCCGCCCGGCTATGGCTCGGGATGCGAACCACGGTTTACTTCTGATCGGCGGCACCTCACCGCATTTCGATTGGGACAGCGACGCCATCCAGCTCCAAATCAAGAGCATCCTCGCGCGCACGCCCGACACCCACTGGACGCTCACCACTTCGCGCCGCACGCCAGATGATTTTGTGGCGCAGCTTCCTCCGCATCCCAACCTGAGCATCGTCCCCCACACCGACACCTCGCCAGACTGGCTGCCCACGCAACTGGCCCAAAGCGGCACGGTATGGGTCACCCCCGACAGCGCCTCGATGGTGTTCGAGGCGCTGACAGCGGGCGCGGACGTCGGCGTGTTCGATCTGCCGGTCAACCCGCGAAGCCGTGTCGGCTGGGCCATTGCGCATCTCGCCGACGCCCAGCGCATCACCCGCTTCGTGCGCTGGTGCGCGCATGGCACATTGCACCCCAACCGCCACCCGCTGGCCGAGGCCGACCGCTGTGCCGACTGGATACTGGATTGGCTGAAGATCAAGACGAATGGCTGAAGAAAAAAAACTGACTGTCCTGCAACTGCTGCCCGCGCTGGAATCCGGCGGTGTGGAACGCGGCACCCTCGAAATCGCACAAGCCCTGGTAGATCACGGCCACCGTGCGCTGGTGATGTCGGCGGGGGGTCGACTGATTGCACCGCTCATCGCCACGGGCGCCGAGCACTTCAATTGGCCCATCGGCGAAAAGAAATTCCAAACACTGCGCCTCGTCGGCAAGCTGCGAAAATTTTTTGTTGAGCAAAACGTGGACATCATCCATGCCCGCTCACGCGTACCGGCCTGGATCGCTTACCTCGCCTGGCGCCGCATGAATCCAGCCACGCGTCCGCGTTTTGTCACTACGGTTCATGGCCTCTACGGCGTCAACCGCTACAGCGCAATCATGACCCGGGGTGAGCAGGTCATCGCCGTATCCGACACCGTGCGCGACTACATCCTGCGCGAATATCCCGACACCCCGCCGTGGCGCATCCAGGTCATTCATCGCGGTGTCGAGGGCACTGAATATCCGCACGGATGGAAACCTGATCCGGTTTGGCAGCAGGCATTTTTTGGCCAGTATCCGCAAGCCGCAGGCAAGCAACTGGTCACCCTGCCCGGACGCATCACAAGGCTAAAAGGACATGGCGACTTTATCGAGTTCATTGCGCGGCTGAAACGGCGCGGCCTGCCCGTGCATGGGCTGATCGTCGGCGGCGCATCCTCATCCAAGCAACGCTACCAGCACAAGCTGCGCTACCGGGTACGCAGCATGGGGCTGGAATCAGACATCAGTTTCACCGGTCAGCGCGACGACCTGAAAAACATTCTGGCCATGTCAAACCTGGTGCTCTCGCTCTCCACCCAGCCCGAATCATTTGGCCGCACCACGCTGGAGGCGCTGCGGCTGGGCGTGCCCACGGCAGGATACGACCACGGCGGGGTGGGCGAGATTTTGCGCACCATTTATCCAGCCGGTCTGTTGCCGCTGGACGATATCGACACTGCCACGCAGCGCATCGCCAGCCTGCTGCTGCAGCCGGATCCGGTGCCGTCAGCGGATGTCTTTCCCCTGCGCAACATGCTGTCGCAGACCCTGGCGTTGTACGAACAGTTTGCGCGGGCACCGCGCAGATAGGTCTAACTTGCGGTTAGCGACTTCTCGATGCCCTTGTGAGAAAATGGCGCATTAAATTCAATGCGCGGCCGGAAGCTCAGCTTCATACCCGGCCCACAATCGAGCAAGCACATGTGCGACAAGGCGCTGCAGGCAATCGGACCCAGAATCACCGTTGAAACCGCCACAGCCCGCGACGGCGCAGCCGTTCACGATCAAAGCACAATTCAACCCATTTCCGCGCAACGATGAGCGAACCCTGCGTCATCGCCCGCCTAGCCGGGGGACTGGGCAACCAGCTGTTCATGTATGCGTTCAATAAAGCGATGGCTGAACGCAACGGCGTCCCGCTCAGGCTGGATGTGACTGGCGGCTACATCCGCGACAAGACCTATCAGCGCAGCTACCTGCTGGACCAGATCCTGCCGCCGGTCGCGGCGGCCAGCCGCTGGGAAAGCCGGTTGTTTGCGTTCGGCAAACGCCTGCGCAAACTCGACCGCAAACTCAACGCCCTGCTGCCGCTGGATCGCCGCTATTACGTCGAGGAGCGCACGCTGTGCTTCGACCCTGAAATCCGCAATCTGAAAATCGTCCGTCCCACCGTCTTCAACGGCTACTGGCAGGCACTCCAGTATTTCGATGATCTGAATCCTGACATGGCAGCCCTGATCCGCTTTCCGGAAACCCTGACGGCACCGCTGGACGCAGAACTCGGGGACATCCGCTCTGAAAACGCCGTCTGCCTTGCCATCCGCCGCTACGAAGAAGTGCCCAAACCCAAGCATCACATCCTACAGCTGGATTACTTCCTGCAGGCGATGGCACGCATCGAACAGGTTGTCGACAATCCGCACTACTTTGTGTTTGCGCAGGACATGGACTGGGCACGCAGCAACATCACCAGCCGTCACCCCGTCACTTTTGCGCAAGAGAAAGACCTGCATGCCGGCGTGATCCAGGATCTGTATCTGATGACGCAGTGCCAGCATTTCATCGTCTCCAACAGTTCCCTGCACTGGTGGGCTGCATGGCTGAATCGATCACCGAACAAGACGGTGATTGCACCGACCAAAGGATGGCCAAACGCGGATATGCTGCCCAAGCACTGGATCCAATTGCCGTGAATAAATCAAAAATACTGGGCTGGTCCCTGCTGGCCTTCATCAGCTATTGCACGCTTGGCGCCGTTGTTTACTTCGCCAGCCTGCTTGCGCTGCAACAAGGGACCCTGATTGACCTACCCTGGTTTGTTTCCGCGCAAAAAGCGTTTTACCGGGGCGGCTTGGTCAACGCCAATAGCTGGCTCAGCATACCAGGCTGCATCACCCCGGATGCCGATCTGATTTTTACGCCGACAAATGGCGCCTGCCAATTCGACGATATCGAATTCAAGTCCACCCTCCACTTTACGGATGAAGGCCGCAACACCGGCCCCAAGCCACAGGGGAGCGGAATTGCGGTGATCGGCGACTCCCATGCAATGGGTTGGGGGGTGAACGACCAGGACACCTTTTCGGCGCACTTGCAGGAAAAGACCCACCGCCCCGTCTACAACCTGGGCGTGGCGGGCTACGCCACAGAAAGAGAATTGATCCGGCTGGAAAAATCCGGTGTTCTGGATAAAGTCGATACCATCATCATTCAATACTGCAACAACGACAAAAGCGAGAACCTGCAGTTTGGGACGGCCTCGCACCAGGCGCTGCTGAAAAAGATATTCGATCCTGCCAAACCCGTAGCCGCGCCCTCCAAACTCCGTCTTATTGCCAGGGGCTACTGGCTGACGCTGTCCGCGCCCTTCCGGTCGTTGGGCGACCAGTTGCGGCGCAACAAGGATTTCAAGCCGCACTACGACGCCTTGTTTCCCCTGCTGGACAAGCACCGCAATGCGCTTGAAAACAAGCGGGTGATCGTGTTCTACAGCAACCCCTACGGCCAGAAGTACCGCAACTTCCCCTCCGGCCCGGATGCGCACCTGCCCAACGTGAATTTCGTGGACCTGGAGCTGTCACCCTCGAATTACCGCGAACTTGATAACCACCTGACCGCTGCCGGACATCAGGTCGTGGCCGAGCGGCTGGTAAAATACCTGCCGCCCCCACCATGAAACACCCGACCCGAAAGCCAGTTTGCCGATGAGCGCGCTCGAAGATTTATCCAGACAGGACGACAACCAGAAACAATCCTCGGACCGGTTCTTTGGCCTGACCTTTTTTGGCTTCTTTCTGCTCGTCGCACTGTGGCCATTGCTTTCGCATGCCCCGGTCCGGCTCACCGCGCTC
>JBBQDI010000145.1:0-4909 GCA_038319505.1 Burkholderiales bacterium | reverse complement strand
CACGCCAGCCGAACCCAGGGCGTGCTCGGTGTGGGCGACCGCAATGCCGACTGGCTGATTATCGGCGAGGCGCCAGGCGCCGACGAAGATGCGCAGGGTGAGCCGTTTGTCGGCCCGGCTGGTAAACTGCTTGATGCCATGCTGACTTCGATCGGCTTGAAGCGTGGTGATAACGTCTACATTACCAATGTGCTGAAATCACATCCGCCTGGAAACCGCAGCCCCGAACCGGACGAACTGGCTGCATGCCGGCCTTATCTGCTGGCGCAGATCGAACGCATCCAGCCGAAAATCATCCTCGCTCTGGGGCACGTAGCTGCGCAAAGTCTGCTCGACACCAAAGAGACAATAGGCCACCTGCGCGGCATCGCGCATCAGTTTCAAGGCGTGCCACTGGTGGCGACCTATCATCCGGCGTACCTGCTGCGAAAACCGACCGACAAGGCGCGCGCGTGGGAGGACTTGTGTCTCGCCCGGCGGACGCTGCAAGCGCACCTTAAATCCTTAACCTTGTGAACTGACTGTTTATGAAGCTTCTGCATGCTGCACTGCGTTTTCGCGTCAATTATTTTTCCGATCTGGGCCGCCATCAGGTGGTGGTGTGGATGTCGGGCGACACCCCGCCGGTCGATGCGCAGGTCGACGTCGGGCCCAAACTCGAGCACGAGGTGCCGAACGAGGCGTTCCGCAGCGATATTGCCCCGCTCCAGCTGGGACGCTTCTATCCATCGCAGCTGCTGCACGCCGACGATGCGCCCGGGCCGATGTTCCGCGTGATGAAGCTGAACGAAGACAGTTTTGTCGCCAACTTCAGCCATCCGCTGCAGGGCCGCATCTTCAGCATCGACAGCGGCAAGAGCGACATTTCCACCGAGCCGGTCGGCAAGGTGGAGCAACTGCTGGAATGGAGCGGCATGGACGCGCAGATGCTGACACCGACCGACTTTGAAGGGCCGGATGCGTTCAAGCGCGAAGATGAATTCCCCGATACCGAGTTCTACGCGCTGGCCCGCAAGGTCACCCACGTCGATGCGGTCTGCGCGCGCCGTATCCAGGCCTTGTACCGCACTGTGCTGCCGGAAAACGCACGCGTGCTCGATCTGATGGCAGGCTGGCGTTCGCATCTGCCCGACACGGTGCAGTCCGCGGTGGGGCTGGGGATGAATGCCGAGGAACTGGACGACAATCCGCAATTGGCCGAGCGCATCGTGCACGATCTCAACGCCGATCCCAGATTGCCGTTTGCCGATGCCAGCTTCGATGCCGTGGTGTGCACCCTGTCGATCGAATACCTGACCCAGCCGCACAAGATCGTGGCCGAAGCCAAACGGGTGTTGAAGCCGGGCGGCATGTTCGTGGTGACGCTGTCGCACCGCTATTTTCCGCCCAAGGTCATCAAGCTGTGGACCGAGTTGCATCCGATGGAACGCATGGCCTGGGTCGGCACGCTGATCAAGCAGGCTGGGTTCAAGAAGGTGGAAACCTACGTCGAGCGCGGCCTCAAGCGTCCCAAGGATGATCGCTATGCCGACACGCTTACCGAGTCCGACCCGCTGTTTGCCACCTGGGGCGTAGCGTAAACTTCAGCCATTCAATGAACCACCGCAACATGATCCACCACAATGGGAGACGAGACATGACTACATGGATGAATGCGTTGAAATGGATGCTGGCAGGTTGGCTGGCGCTGAGCCTGTCTGGCTGCGGCTACAACACGTTTCAAACCACGGACGAGGACGTCAAGGCGTCATGGGCCGAAGTGCTGAATCAGTATCAGCGTCGCGCCGATCTGGTGCCCAACCTCGTTAACGTGGTGAAAGGCTATGCGGCGCATGAAAAGGATGTGTTCATCAGTGTCACCGAGGCGCGCGCAAAAGTGGGCTCGATTCAGGCGACGCCCGAACTGGTCAATGACGAAGCCGCATTCCAGAAATTCATTGCCGCGCAGGGACAACTCACGGGTGCCATTTCGCGCCTGCTGTTGGTCGCCGAAAATTATCCGCAGCTGAAAGCCGATGGCCTGTTCCGTGATTTGCAGGCGCAGCTTGAAGGCACCGAGAACCGCATCACCGTCGCGCGCAATCGCTACATCGCTGCGGTGAAGACCTACAACGTCACGGTGCGTTCCTTCCCGTCCAACCTCACCGCCATGCTGTTCGGCTACAAGACCAAGCACAGCTTCACGGTGGAAGACGAGAAGGCGATTGCCGTCCCGCCCAAGGTTGATTTTGGTGCGCCCACCCCGGCGCCGGCGCCGAGCCCTGCGCCCGTAGCGAGTCCCGCCCCCGCTTATTAAGCATTCAATGGCCCGGCTGTTCCGGCGGCAATCGCACTCAAGTCACCGCCCGTGTATCGGGCGGTTTGTGTGCGGTTTTTTTATCGCTCTTTTTGCGCTGTCCGCCTGGGCACAGGTGGCGGTTCCGGAATTGTCGCGCCGCGTTACCGACCTGACGGCCACCCTGACCGCGGGGCAAGTCGCTGCGCTTGAAAATGAGCTCGCTGCGTTCGAAGCCAAAAAAGGCAGCCAGATTGCCGTCCTGATTCTGCCCTCCACCCAGCCTGAAGACATCGCACAGTACGGCATCCGCATGGCCGACCAATGGAAAATCGGCCGTAACAAGGTCGACGACGGAGTAATCCTGATTGTCGCCAAAGACGATCGAACATTGCGCATCGAAGTCGGCTACGGCCTGGAGGGTGCAATTCCAGACGCCATCGCCAAACGCGTGATCGCCGAGACCATCACGCCTTACTTCAAGACGGGCGACTTCTATGGCGGCATCGCGGCGGGGGTGCAGCAGTTGATGAAGCTGATCGAAGGCGAACCGCTGCCGCCACCCAGCGCACCAAGCAACGGCGAGGGCGAAGGCCCCTTCGTCTTCCTCATCATGGGCGGCCTCGTTGCGGGCTGGTTGCTGTCCACCCTGATGAACCGCCCGGTTGCGGGCGGGGTGGCGGCGCTGGGTAGCGGGGTGGTCGGGGCGATGCTGATGGGGTTCACCCCGGTGCTGCTGCTCATCGCCATATTCGTGTTTGCGGGTGTGACTTCGAGTTTCCGGGGTGGCGGTGGTGGCTGGTCCAGCGGTGGCGGCGGTGGATTCGGCGGCGGGGGCTCCTGGGGCGGGGGTGGCGGCGGTTTTGGAGGCGGAGGCTCGTCAGGCTCATGGTGAATATCAAACGCTGGATCAGGCATCTGTTCATGCCGCCATGGGCGTTGAAGCGCGCCTTTCCGCAGACCACGCTCGATGCGATCGAAGCCGCGATCCGTGCGAGTGAAGTTCATCATGACGGCGAAATCCGTTTCGCCATCGAAAACAGCATTGCGGGTTCACACGTATTACGAGGGGTGAGCGGGCGCGAACGCGCGATCGAGGTGTTTTCCAACCTGCGCGTGTGGGATACCGAGCACAACAGCGGGGTGCTGGTTTATCTGCTGCTGGCCGATCGTGACATTGAAATTGTCGCGGATCGCGGCATCGTCGCGCGCGTCGACGCATCCGCCTGGGAAGGGGTGGCGCAGGCAATGGAGGCTGCGTTCAGGCAGGGTGAGTTCGAGCGGGGATCACTGGAGGGCATCCGGCAAATCAGTGCGCTGTTGAGCGCGCACTTCCCGCCCGTGGGACATAATCCAGACGAACTGTCGAATCAGCCCGTGATTATCAGGAGATGAGATGCAAGCGTATTTAGTGTGGTGGATTCTGGCGGCCGTGCTGGTGGGGATAGAACTCACCAGCGGCACGTTTTACCTCTTGGTGTACGGGGTTGCGGCGGCGGCGGCGGGTGGGGTTGCCTGGCTTGGTGCGGGCCTGATTGCACAATTGCTTACGGCGAGCGCGATTGCGGTGCTGGGTACGCTGGCCTTGAGGCACTGGAAACGCAGCACCGAGCATCCCGAGTCCACTGTGCAGGACATGGATATCGGCAAGACCGTGCAGGTTGAGACCTGGCAGGATGGCCGCGGCCAGGTTAAATATCGCGGTGCGGTATGGGATGCCGAAGCCGAGTCGACCAGCGTGGACAGCTCGCGTGCGTTGATCATTCGGGCGGTTAAAGGCAATACGCTGGTTTTGGGAAACTAAACCCCGTTCGGGGCTAAAGGAAAAAAATGGAAACTGTCGCACTGGTCATTCTGATTGTCATCGCCATCGTCATCGCCAAAGGCGTGCGCGTGGTACCGCAACAAAACGCCTGGGTGATCGAGCGTCTGGGCAAGTTTCACGCCGTGCTTGCGCCCGGCCTTAATCTGGTGATTCCGTTTATTGATGCGGTCGCCTACAAGCATTCGCTGAAGGAAATCCCGCTCGATGTGCCGAGCCAGATTTGCATCACGCGTGACAACACCCAGTTGTCAGTCGATGGCATTCTGTATTTTCAGGTCACGGATCCGAAGATGGCGTCCTACGGGGCGAGCGACTATATCGCGGCGATCTCGCAACTGGCACAAACCACCCTGCGCTCGATGATCGGCAAGATGGAAATGGACCGCACCTTTGAAGAACGCGATGACATCAACCGGGGTGTGGTAATGGCGCTGAACGAGGCCTCAACCAACTGGGGCGTCAAGGTGCTGCGCTACGAGATCAAAGACCTGACGCCACCGAAAGAAATTCTCCACGCCATGCAACGCCAGATCACTGCCGAGCGTGAAAAGCGTGCGCTGATCGCCTCATCCGAAGGTCGCATGCAGGAGCAGATCAACATCGCCACCGGCGAACGCAATGCCGCGATCCAGGAGTCCGAAGGCGAAAAACAGGCCGCCATCAACGTTGCCGAGGGCGATGCCGAGGCGATCAAGGCGATTGCAATCGCCAATGCCGAAGCCATTGCGCGCGTCGCGCGCGCCATCGAGTTGCCCGGTGGCATCCAGGCAGTGAACCTGAAAGTTGCTGAAAAATACGTCGAAGCCTTC
>JBBQDI010000144.1:0-4932 GCA_038319505.1 Burkholderiales bacterium | reverse complement strand
AAGCATGGTCCGGCTGGCTTATGCTGAGCCGCCTGTTGTCGGTGACCGGGTGCCGCATGCTGCGCCTAGCCGCCAGATCATGCAGCGCTGTGCTTTCGGTTGCCTTATCCTGCTGGCCGGCTTGAGTGGTGGCTGGGCCTTGCGTAGCCTGGAATCGCAAGCGGTGCCTTTCCTGCCTGTATCTCCTTTCACTGGTGGCTATCAGACTGTCAGCCTGGCGCGCGTGGCCGACCCGAATCGGGTGATGTTGCACATCGACAATGCCGCGCCTGACAAGATGCAGGCGGTGCTGGATCAAGCCGAGCATTTCCTGGACGAGGCTGACCGGCAGGGCCGTTCAATACAGCTCGAAGTCATCGCCAACAGCCATGGACTCAGTTTGCTGCGCGCAGGGATCAGTCCCTATGCGGACCGCATTGCGAGCATGAAACAGCGTCACGCCAATCTGGAGTTTGTGGCGTGTAGCCAGTCCATTGCCCGTTTCACGCATGAAGGCCAAAAGATCGTGTTGCTGCCCACCGCACGCACTGCGCCTACCGCAATCGGAGAAATCATTACCCGGCTCCAGCAAGGCTGGACCTATGTTCGGGTTTGATCGCGGACGGACCGTTGCCACCCTGCTGCTGATTACGCTTCTGCCCGCTCCAGTGTGGGCGGTGGATTTGGTCAATCGACTGGCAAATCACCCATCCCCCTACCTTGCCTTGCATGGCCACGATCCGGTGGCCTGGCAGGAGTGGAATGCCGAAACCATTGCCCGCGCCCAACGCGAAAACAAGCTGCTGTTCGTTTCGGTGGGCTACTTCGCCTGCCACTGGTGCCATGTGATGCAGCGCGAAAGCTATAAAAACCCGCAAATTGCCGCGCTGCTCAACCGCGACTTCATTCCGGTCAAGGTGGATCGCGAACTCAACAGCGGTCTGGATGATGCCCTGCAAAACTTCTCGGCTCGGCTCACGGGTGCGTCAGGCTGGCCGCTGAATGCCTTTGTCACCCCCGAAGGCAACCCCGCGTTTGTGCTGTTGTATGCGCCGCCTGACGATTTCCGCAAAATACTTACGCAACTTTCCAGTCGCTGGACATCCGACAAGGCCGGTATCCGACGTCTGGCCCGGCAAGCCGCGCTGCCACTCGCCCAGCGGCCAATCAGCGCGCCGTTAACCGTTGACCGCACAGCCCGCGCCTGGCAGCAGTTCATGGACGGCGTGTGGCAGGAGGCCGATCTGCTGCGCGGTGGCTTTAGCCAGGTCAGAAAATTCCCCATGGCCCCGCAATTGCACGCATTGCTTGAGCGGCAAGCGCAGCAGCCGGATGCAAAACTGGCCGAATATTTACGACTGACCTTTGATCAGATGGCCGCGCGGGGCATGCGTGACCATATTGGCGGCGGGTTTTTCCGCTACACCGTTGATCCCGGCTGGGACACGCCGCATTTTGAGAAGATGCTTTATGACAATGCGCATCTGGTCATGCTCTATCTGCGTGCGGCGACGGTGTTGCAGCAGCCACGTTACCGCGAGATAGCCCGCAGCACGCTCGGATTCATGCAGGATGAGTTGCTGGATGCCAGCGGGGGGGTTTACAGCAGCACCTCGGCGGTGGATGACGCGGGGCGGGAAGGGGCGACTTATCTGTGGGAACCCGAGGAACTGAAACGGCGTTTATCGCCCGAGTCTTACGCGGCTGCGCGACGGGTGTGGCAGCTCGACGCCGCACGCAGTTTTGACGAAGGCTATTTGCCTGCGGAATACCGTTCCCCGACAGCGGATGAACGCAAGTTGCTGGCTGATGCCGCGAGCATCCTGCGTCCGGTGCGACGCGCACGCAGCCTGCCCAAGGACGACAAGCTGAATGCCGGCCTAAATGGGCTGGCCCTGTCGGCTTTCAGCCGGGCGATTCGGCTTGATCCTGTGTTTCGTCAGCGCGCTGATCGTCTGCAGCATTTTCTGTTCGCCAGACTCTCCAAAGAGGGGCGTTTGATGAAAACCATGGCCCACGGAAAGGTGCTGCCGGATGCCGAATTGGAAGATTATGCTTATGTTGTGCAGGGGCTGCTCGACCATGCCGATGCCACAGGCAACAAGCTGTCGCGTATTCGTGCACTGCAATTTGCGCAAACCGCCTGGACGTTGTTCTGGAGTGATGCAGGTTGGAAACATGAAGCGAAACCATTGCTGGCAACGGTGCAGCCCGAGCCGGCGTTAGCCGATGGCGCGCTGTATTCACCCTCTGATGTGCTGATTCTGGCCAGCCTGCGCTTGCGGGATCCCGCATTGAGTCGGCTGGCGCTCAAAGCGGCCGGTTGGCGCCTGCCGGACATGGAACAGAATGCATTCTGGTATCCCACCCGGGTGCGGGTGCTGACGCAGACACAGCCCGACTGACCCCGTTCCAGAATCATTATCTCTGTACCGGCAAAGGCCTTGCCTTACGCACGAATCTGTCTGTGGCTCGCTTACATGCCTTTCGGACCGTGGTGATATAACGAACTGGAATCAGGACGCTAGTTGAGTTCGGGTTCCTGCGCCGGTTCCAGCGCGCGTTGCAGGGGGCGCCGTCCAACCTGAATTTTCAGCTCCAGCATTTTTTGCTTGCGTGAGACCCGGAGTTGCGCATTCACCCCGGGTTTGAGTTCGGCAATCAGATTGAGCAGCGAGGCCGAATCGATCACCGTTTTGCCATCAACGGCCAGCAGGATATCGCCCGGACGGACGCCGCCGGTATCGGCCGGGCCGCCCTTCAGCACCCCGGCAATCAGGGCGCCTTCGGCATTCTTCAGCTTGAAGGATTCAGCCAGTTCGGGGGTCAGATCCTGTACCTCGACGCCGACCCAGCCGCGCGTCACGCTGCCGGTCTTGATGATCTGTTCCATCACCTGACGCGCGATGCTGACCGGAATGGCAAAGCCGATGCCTTGCGAGCCACCGGTCCGCGAATAGATCGCGCTGTTGACCCCAACCAGATTCCCTGCGGCATCGACCAGCGCGCCGCCCGAGTTGCCCGGATTGATGGCGGCATCGGTCTGGATGAAGTTTTCAAAGGTGTTGATGCCAAGGTGGGTGCGGCCGAGTGCGCTGACGATGCCTGCAGTGACCGTCTGGCCCACGCCGAATGGGTTGCCCACCGCCAGCACCCAGTCTCCGACCCGGATGCTTTCGGCCTGGGCGAAGGTGATTGCAGGCAGCTTGTCGGCATCAATTTTAAGCACGGCCAGATCGGTTTCGGGGTCGGCGCCCACCACCCGCGCAGGCAGCGTCCTGCCATCTGCAAGTGCCACCTGGATTTCGTCGGCAGCTTCGACAACATGCTGGTTGGTGAGGATGTAACCATTCGAACTCACGATGACGCCCGAACCGAGATTGGACACCTGACGCGGGCGCGTATCCGACCGGTCGCCAAAAAAATAACGGAAAACCGGGTCTTCCAGCGCGGGTCGCGTTGGGCTGAGCACTTTTTGCTGGGTAAAGACGTTGACTACCGAAGGGATGACTTTTTCCGCTGCGGGGGCAAATGATTCGCTGGGGGTTTGCAAACGGGTTGCCGAACGCGGCGCCTGCTGGATGGTGAGACTCTGCGGTTGCCAGCGCAACAGGTCGGGCTTGAACAACGCAATGATGAATAGCGCACCCAAGGCGATGGTGGTGGATTGGGCGAAGAGCAACCAGTATTTGCGCATATTGATTAAATTCAGGGGCTTGGCGTGATTTTGCCACGACGCGATTATAGCTTGCGGGCGCGACGCGTCACGACTTTTCAACAGCGGGCTTCCGGTTAGGGGGGCATTTTGGTTAGAATGCCGGTTTTATCGCAATACATTCGGGTTAGGTAAACATGAGCCAGGGGGCCGAAGGGCAAAAAGTGGATACAAGTAAACGGAAATTCCTGATCGCCGCGACGAGCGCTGTCGGTGGGGTTGCTGCGGCGGGCGTGGCGGTGCCGTTGCTGATGAGCATGATGCCGAGTGCACGCGCCAAGGCGGCGGGCGCACCGGTGGAAGTGGATATCAGCAAGATCGAGTCGGGTATGCTGCTGACGGTTGAATGGCAAGGCAAGCCGGTGTGGGTTGTCAACCGCTCTCAGGAAATGCTTGGTTTGTTGGGCAAGCATGACGACAAGCTGACCGATCCGAACAGCGAACAACCTCAGCAACCACCGTACTGCAAGAACGCCACGCGTTCGATCAAGCCGGAATATCTGGTAGCGGTGGGCATCTGTACCCACCTTGGTTGCTCGCCAACCTATCGCAAGGAAGTGGGTGCGGCTGATCTGGGTGCCGACTGGCCGGGCGGCTTTTTCTGTCCCTGTCATGGATCGAAATTCGACCTCGCTGCGCGCGTGTTCAAGAATGTGCCGGCCCCGACCAATCTGAAGATACCGCCTCATCAATACCTCAGCGACGCCAAGTTGCTGATCGGTGTAGACGCAAAAGGAGCTTAAATAATGTCTGCCCTGCAAAAAGTGATGGGTTGGGTCGATGACCGATTCCCTCTCACCGCCACCTACAAGGCGCACCTGTCTGAGTACTACGCGCCGAAAAACTTCAACTTCTGGTACTTTTTTGGCTCGCTGGCACTGTTGGTGCTGGTGCTGCAAATCGTCACCGGCATTTTCCTCACCATGAACTACAAGCCGGATTCGGAGCTCGCCTTCGCATCCGTTGAATACATCATGCGTGACGTCGATTGGGGCTGGCTGATTCGCTACATGCACTCCACCGGCGCATCGATGTTCTTCGTCGTTGTGTATCTGCATATGTTCCGCGGCCTGATGTACGGTTCCTATCGCAAGCCGCGCGAGCTGATCTGGATTTTCGGCGTGATGATCTATCTGGCGCTGATGGCCGAAGCCTTCCTGGGTTATCTGTTGCCGTGGGGCCAGATGTCCTACTGGGGCGCGCAGGTGATCGTGAACCTGTTTGCTGCCGTACCTTTC
>JBBQDI010000143.1:0-4959 GCA_038319505.1 Burkholderiales bacterium | reverse complement strand
GGCCGTGGTGCCCAGCACCTGGAATGCCGGTCCGCGTGACGACAAAGGCCAGCCGGGTGCGTACGAAGCCGCATTGCAGGACAACCACGTGATGCACGACCCGAAAGCGCCGATCGAAATTCTGCGTACCATCCATTCCTTCGATCCCTGCATTGCCTGTGCGGTGCACGTGACCGACCCGGATGGCGAAGAACTGGTGCAGGTGAAAATCAAGTAAGACTGATTTATATGGCTGACTTGATCCGGATGACTTTATTTGAAGTGGAGAACACACAATGAACCTGATGAAACATTCACGCAGCATCGGCCTGGTCGCGCTTTGCCTGTTCGCAGGGACGGCATCCGCCCACCCCGGACACACGCCCACCGGGTTTGCCGGCGGTCTGGCGCACCCCTTCCTCGGTCTGGATCATCTGCTCGCCATGTTCGCGATCGGCCTGTGGGCGGCACAGCAGGGCGGGCGGGCGCTGTGGGCGGTACCCGCTGCCTTTGTCGGCGCAATGGTGATGGGCGGCCTGCTGTCCTGGACGGGGTGGTCACTGCCGCATGTCGAGAGCTTCATCGCGCTGTCGGTGCTGGTGCTGGGTTTCCTGATCGCTACACGGCACCACGCATCGGTACGCGCCGGCATGGCGATCGCCGCCGTTTTTGCGCTGTTCCACGGCTATGCCCACGGTCAGGCAATACCGCAAGCCGCATCGCCCGGCCTATATATGCTGGGCTTCGTGCTGGCCACAATCTGTCTGCATGGCGTGGGCATCGCCAGCAGCCTGATCGGCCGCCACGCGATGCGGGTGGCGGGATATGGCATGGCGGCTACGGGCCTTTTGCTGATGCTTCAGGCTTAGACCATGGCATCGGTGCCGCATCAGAACAAACATCAACTCAAACTCACTGATTTGGATCCATGCCCGAAGTACACGTGAACGACCCCTTGCAACGCTTGCTGGAAGCCGAGGCACACGCCCAGGCCGTGATTGACAATGCCAGCCATGAACGTCAGCGCATGGTTGAAAATGCGCTGGCCACGGTAAGGGACGCCGAGGATCGATTCGAGGCCGGCCGGGCAGAACTGCGCGCACCCTTCATGAAAGAGGCCCATGGACGTGCCGAACAGGTGGTCGCAGAACTTGCGCGCAAGTACGGCGAGCGCCAGCGTACATTGCGTGAATTGGCATCCCGCCATGAGCCCGAAGCGGTGGAGGCTGCCCTGTCGCTATTGCTGGACCCGACCGCATGAATGCACCCCGACTCCGACGGATCAATGCGGAGAACGACATTTCCTGACCCCCACCATGTCTGCCTATCTCAACACCCGCGTCAGTTTGTTTCGAGGCCGCCTGTGGCGGGACGAAGATCTCGATTCACTGATCAAGGTGCCGGATAGTGCAGTGGCTGACACGCTGGTCCAGCACGGATTACCACAGCTTGCGGCAGGCTACGACAGCCACGGTCGGCAGCATGATCCCCGCTCGCTGGAGCACCGCATCATTGCCCAACTCCTGGACGAGACGCGGGTACTGATCCGTCCCTTGTCCGGTGACGCGCGCGCATTTTTGACCATCTGGACCGCGCGCTTCGAGATGTCCAATGTCAAAACGCTGCTGCGCAGCAAAATGAGCGATGAACGGCCTGCCTCCGTGCTAGCCCGGCTGATTCCAATGGGCACATTTGGCCGTCTGGACAACCAGGATCTGGCGCATGCCGAAGATGTCGGCGAACTGTTGCGTCGCCTGGAAGCCGGCCCGTATGCCAGCATCGTGCGGCATGCCCGACGCGCTTTCGAGCAAAGCCAGGATCCATTCAACCTGGATGCAGCACTCGACCGCGGGTATTACGAAAGTTTGATCCTTCGCGCACAGCCACTGGAAAATTCGGTGGGCACGTCTTTCCGTAGCCTGATGGCCCATCTGATCGACCGTATCAATCTGGTCTGGCTGCTGCGCTATCGCTTTAACTACAAGTTGCCGCCCGCACAAGTGTATTACCTGCTGGTGGGGTCTCATTACACCTTGCCCAGCACGCGATTGCGTGAACTGGCCGCGCTGGAAAGCCTCGAAGCGGTTCTGGCTGAACTGCCAGCGTCATGGCAGGCGCAGTTGTCCGGCATAACCGATATTCCCGGCGTATTCACCCGAATGGAGCACGCCGCTGCAGCGCAGGCGCTGCAGGTTCTGCGTGCCGACATGCCCGACATTGCCCGCGCATTCGCTTACCTGATTCTGCGCGAACGCGACCTTCGCGGAGTCCGCGCGGTATTGCGCGGTCGCCATCTCGGTCTGGGCGATGAAGACATTCGATTGGCCCTGCATCGCGCCCCCGAGGAACGCATCTGATGCTGGGCGCCGAACCCTTGCTCAGAATTCAACTGGTCATGCTGGCATCCGAGGCGCAGGATGCCGCGCTGACGCTGGCCCGGTTCGGCATATTCAACCCGGCTGACTGCACTCTGGAGGCACTTGCCGAATCGCCTGCCAGCGCCTATCGGGAAGCCTGGCTGGAAGCCCAGGCCCGTCTGACCAAACTGCTGCAACAGTGCGGTGACACCGGCCCCCTGATCCTGCCCGAAGCGGCCGAAGCCCCCGCGCTTGCCGATCTGCAGGAATTGAACCACTGGCTGCAAGACGCGTGGGTAAGTTGTCTGGCGGGTCACGAAAATCAAGTCGAGATTAACGATGCGCTCAATCATCTCGACGCGCTGGAAGACACCCTCGCCAGGCTGGAACGGCTGAATGTGGACATCGCCCACTTGCTACGCCTGAACAGCCTGCTGGCTTTCAACATCGGCAGCCTGCCTGCGACCGAACTCAGACGGGTGACCGAGGCCCTCTCGATGACCGCCCATCTGGTTACACGCTTCGATCAGGTGGGCGAGCAGGTGTACACCGTGATTGCCGGGCCCCGGGCCCGTCATGACGAAGTGCGCGGCTTGCTGGCTCAGGCCGGTTGGCGTGAACTGCCCATACCGGACGAGCTGCGTACCCATCCTCAGGCAGCCCGAACCTGGCTCGAAGCCGAGCGTGCCCGACTGTCCATCCAGTCCGACCGGGCAACCCAGACGCTGGACACGCTGCGCAAGCAATTCGATCCACGTTTGCATGAAGCCCGTTTGCGCGTTGCGCTGGCCCGCCCGCTGGCCGAGGCCGCGCTGGCCGGGGTGCGCGGCAAAGGCGGTCTGGCCGCCTTGTCCGGCTGGATTCCGCGTATTCAGCTGGATGCCCTGCGCACGTCACTGGACGCGCGTTTTAATGGCCGCTACTGGCTCGATCAGCGTGAGCCCTTGTCTAGCGAAACGGCCGAGGTGCCTTCGCTGATGCGCTATCCAGGCTGGCTCAAGCCATTCGTCCCGATGGTGAAGAGTTACGGCGTGCCGCGTTATGGAGAATTCGATCCGGCACTGCCCTTCGCCTTGGTCTATCTGCTGCTGTTCGGTGCCATGTTTGGTGATGTGGGCCATGGTGGGGTCATCCTGCTGTTGGCCATTGCCTTGAGCAGACGCGTCGGACGCATGGCCTGGGTGGGCGTCGCGGCAGGCGCAGCATCAATGGTGTTTGGCGTGTTGTATGGCAGCATCTTCGGCAACGAAGACATCATCCAGCCGTTATGGTTGTCGCCGATGCATGACCCGGTGCGCGTGCTCAAAATGGCAGTGGGGTTCGGCGTGGGGTTCATTGCCTTCACCCTGCTGGTCAACGCGCGCAACCAATGGGTGGCGGGACGTGTCGGCCAGGCCCTGTTCGATTCCACCGGCATCGCTGGCCTGGTGTTTTATCTGGGTGCGGCAGGCTGGCTGGCCAGTCTGATTGGTGTGACCGAGTTTGCCCAGCCGGCCAGTTGGCTATTTGGACTGGGCCTGGCCGGGGTGGGGGCGTACAAATGGTTCGAGGCCAAGGCGGGCCTGGGCGAGCGCATGCTGGTGACAGCGATGGAGACACTGGAAGCCGGCATCAGCCTGTTTTCCAATACCTTGTCATTCCTCCGCGTGGCGGCCTTCAGTCTCAACCATGTCGCCCTGGCGCTGGCGGTATTCGCGCTGGCCAATGGTCTCGATGCAGCAGGCCATGGGATCACGCTCGTACTGGGTAATATCGTCATCATCGTTCTGGAGGGGGGCATCGTTGCGATTCAGGTGCTGCGGCTGATGTATTACGAGGGGTTCTCGCGCTTTTTCAGCGGGGATGGAATCGAATTTGTACCGCTGAGCCTGTCGCCAGAGCGGTACAAGGCTTGATGAATTTTAATAAAGGGGAAGACATGATTGGGTTGATAGGGTTGATGAGTATTCCGGTCGCGGCCACGCTGGGGGCCGGCATCTGGCTGACGTTGAAGCCGCAGCGCGTGCCGCCTGGCTGGCTAAAGGGCGGCATGCTGGCCAACATGCTGCTGTTCGGTCTGGGACTAGCCGGGGTCATGCTGCTGGGCGTGCAGGAGGTGATGGCAGCCGAACCCGTGGCGGGTGCCGCAGTGGATATCAGCCTGGGCAAGGGGCTGGCCCTGCTGGGCATCGGTCTGCCAACCGGCCTCGCCGCCATTGGCGCTGCAATCGCAATCGGCCCGATCGGTTCTGCGGCAATGGCGGTGATAGCCGAGAAACCTGAGTTATTCGGACGTACGCTGATTTACATGGGCCTGGCCGAGGGCATCGCGATTTATGGATTGGTCATGTCGATCCTGATGCTGGGCAAAATTTGAATCAATTGAATTTGAATCAATTGAATGAACACGCATCATGAATGAAATCGACAGTCCTTCCGGCAGCGCCCGGCTGGTGGTGATGGGTCAGGCCGGACTGGCCCAGGGATTCAGTCTGATTGGCGCCGAAGTGCATGCCGACGCCGACCCTGCCAAGGTGGAAGCGGTGCTGGCCCAACTGGTCGAGCGTGGCGATGCCGCCCTGGTCCTGCTGGAAACGCACCTTGCTCATGCGGGCGGCTATTGGCTCAATCGTCTGCGCAATGA
>JBBQDI010000142.1:0-4998 GCA_038319505.1 Burkholderiales bacterium | reverse complement strand
ACCGTGGCCGCGTCTACAGCCCCGTCAGAAGATGGCAACAAGCTTATCGTGGGCCCGAACATCAAGCTGAAGGGCTCTGAAATCACCGATTGCGAAATTCTGGTAGTGGAAGGCCGGGTCGAGGCATCGATGAACAGTCGCGATATTCGTATCGCTGAAGGGGGCGTGTTTTCGGGCAAGGCCGAAATCGATGTGGCAGAGGTGCGCGGCCATTTTGAAGGCGAGCTGACCGCACGAAAGCGGCTGGTGATTTACGCCACCGGCAAGGTCTCCGGCGTGATCCGTTATGGCGCGATGATGGTCGAGGAAGGGGGCATCATTTCCGGGGACGTGGCCACGCTGTTATCCGAGTCAAAACCGACCCGGGTCCCGGTAGCGGTCGCACAAACCTCGGCACCTGATCTGGATCAGGAAAAATCGGGGGTGACGGAGGAGAGCCGTTTCGGTTCGATCCTGGCGCGTAACCAGACGGGTAAACGCTAGGCCTGATCGAAGCCTGACAGCGGGGATGTCTTTGATTTGAGACAGCCCGATGCTGTTCGGCTGGAAGCGTGAAACTGAACCATATCGGGACCCAAGATTTCCCATTTCAATCCGACATGCCGTAGGCCTGATTTGGCCCGGCACCGTCGCTATTCCTGATCTTCAGGACGCTGCCAGCAGCAGCGATTTCATCTATTACAAGACGCAGGCATTGCCTGCGTACGACCATCACGCGGTTTCGTCGCGATCCTTGAACAGTGCAGGGGTCAGGCTGTGGCGTTGCAGCAGTCGATAGACTTCGGTGCGATTGCGTCCGGCAAGTCGCGCCACTTCGCTGACCTGGCCGCGCGTCAGCTTCAGCAGGGTGATGAGGTAATCGCGCTCGAATGCGCTGCGGGCTTCGGCCAGCATCAGGATCTCGGCAGGCCTGTCGCGCAGGGCGCGCGCGACCAGCGTAGCCGGAATGGTGGCGGTGGTGCACAGCGCGCAGCATTGCTCCAGCACGTTGCGCAACTGGCGGATGTTGCCCGGCCAATCGGCCGTCGACAGCATCTCCAGTGCATCGGGCGCCAGGCCGTGAATGCGGCGGGGGTATTTCTCGGTCAACTGGCTCAGGAAATGCTGTGCCAGCAGCGGGATGTCCTCACGCCGCTCGCGCAGCGGCGACAACATCAGGTTGACCACATTCAGGCGGTAGTAGAGGTCTTCACGAAACACCTCTGCGCTGATCGCTTCTTCAAGATTGCGGTGGGTTGCGGACAGGATGCGCACGTCCACCGCGCGCGTCTCGGTCGCGCCGACCGGTCGCACTTCGCATTCCTGCAGCACCCGCAGCAGTTTGACTTGCAGGGACGGGGGCATGTCGCCAATCTCGTCGAGGAAGACGGTGCCGCCCTGTGCGCTGAGGAACAGGCCCAAGTGGTCTCGCCCGGCGCCAGTGAACGCACCTTTGACATGGCCGAACAGTTCGGACTCGAGCAATTCGGGCGGGATGGCGCCGCAGTTGATCGCGACAAACGGTTGGGCATGGCGCGGGCTGGCGCGGTGAATCGCGCGCGCCAGCAATTCCTTGCCGGTTCCGGATTCGCCCTGGATCAGCAACGCGGCGTCGCTTTGTGCGGCCAGCCGGGCTTCGGCCAGCAAGATGTCCATCACCGGACTGGCGGTGACGATTTCGCTGCGCCAGCTGTTGTCGATGGCATCGGGACTGCTGCCCGCCAGCCGGGTGGCGCGCTTTAGCAAATCGATCAGGGTGGGGGCGTCGTAGGGCTTGGTGAGATAGCCGAACAGCCCGCGCTGGGTGGCGGCGACGGCATCGGGAATGGTGCCGTGGGCGGTGAGCACGATCACCGGCAGCGATGGGTCGCGTGCGTGGATGGCGTTAAATAACGCCATCCCATCCATGCCGCTCATCTGCATATCGGTCAGCACCGCATCCGGGCGGCTCACCGCAAGCTGCCCCAATGCGGCCTCGCCGCTATCAACGGCAACAACCTTGAAACCGTTTGCCTGCAAGCGTAGCGTGATCAGCTCGCGCAAGCCGGCATCGTCATCGACCAGCAAGATCTGCGGCTTCTTCATGGCGCTTTGATCGGCGCATTGCGCTGCTGCAGGGATTTTTCCAGCGCCTTGATTTGATCAAGCTTGTCCTGCAATTCGGCATTGCGTGCAGTCAGCTGCCTGATCTCGATGCGTGCCTTGAGCGATCTTTTCATCAGATCGATCAGGGACTGTGAGCGGGCATCCTGGTCGCCCATTGCGGACAGGGTTTTCAGGCTGCGTTCGAGCGCCTCCACGCTGTCGTCGCGCTCAAGCAGGGCGGCCACTTGAAAGCGTCGAGGGTCGTCAAGACGGGTGCCTTCCAGATCAGCAAGCGCGCGCTGACGTTGCTCGGCGGATAACGCGGACACGCGGGTCAGATCGTTGATCAAGCCCGAAGCTGCGGGCTCGGTCTGGTGCGCACGCGGTGCGGACCAGTCGGGGAGGAGGGTGCAGGCGCTCAGCGTCAGCAAAAGGCCAGCGAGCAATGCGGATTTAAGTGTCATGTTGGCAGGGGCAAGGTTAAGCGGGCCAGGTTAAAAGAAAACAGGTCGACCAGGGCGCGCGGTCGATGACCTCGATCCGGCCACCGGCGTCCAGCAGGTATTCACGCACGATCGACAGCCCGAGTCCACTGCCCTTGATTGCGCTGTCGGGTTGGTGTGATCCCTGGACGAAAGGTTCGAAAATCCGGCTGCGTTCGGCTGTCGGGATGCCGCTGCCCTGATCGCACACCCACAGTTTAACTGCGCCATCGACGTGCGCACTGTGTACCAGAATGTGGCCGCCCTCGGGACTGAACTTGATCGCATTGGACAGCAGGTTGTCGAGCACGGTTTCCAGCTGGTTGCGGTCGGCATCAAGGCTGGTGGCATCCAGTTGCGTCTCGATCTGGATGTTGCGCGCAGCCAGTGCCAGGCGCTGGCGTTTTCGCACCGCCGAGACGACTTCGACCAGTGGTTGCGGCGAAACTGGCGGGCGGGTGTCGCGCACGAGATTGCCGTAACGCAGCAGGTCTTCGATCCGTTTCTGCAATTCACGGCTGCTTGTGTCCATGATGTCGACAATGCTGCGCTGGCGCATGTTCAGGCTGCCTGCCAGTTCGTCGTGCAGCAGACCGACACCTTCGCGCAACGACGCGAGCGGGGTTTTCAATTCGTGTGACACATGGCGCAGGAAGCGCAGTTTCTGTTCTTCCAGCGCCTGTAAACGCTGACGCAGCCAATCAATTTCGCGTCCCAGTTCGATCATGTCCTGAGGGCCGCTGATCGCTGGCAACGGGTCCAGGTTGGCCTGCCCCAACTGCTGGATCGATGCCTTGAGTTGCTTGATCGGGCGGTTGATCATCCAGGAGAACACCGCGGCCAGCAGCAGCGTCAGCGGAATCAGTGCAATGGCCAGCAGGATGAGCCGCTGCCGGGTGGATTTGACCATGGTTTCCAGTGCCTGCAATTCATGCTGCACGGCGGTGTCGGCCTCGGCAAGCAGGGTGCGCGCACTGCCATGAAGCCCATCAAATGCAGGCTCGAGTGCATGGAAACGGGTGCTGTCGACAAACATGCCCGGTTGCAGTTGGCGGTACAGCGCACGGCTGCGTGTGGCAAGCAGCGCCAGGGTGGCGCGGGAGGAGGGGTCGACAAGCTCTTGATCGAGTCGCGCCAATTCAGTTTGCAGTTCATTGAAGCGCAGCTTCAGGGCGGGTCCCAACTCGGTGTCCTGCAACAGATGATATTGACCGGCAGCGCGCTGGAACTGACTGACCGACTCAACCACTTGCCGCACGTCGCGCGTGATCGCCAGACTGTTGCGGGTGAACTGGCGCTGCGTGTCGACTACGCCCTGCAGCACGTGAACCGCGTTGATCAAGCCGCTGGCGAGCGGCACGATCAGCACGCCCATGGCGACGATGATCAGAATGGTAAACGAGCGGGGGTAATAAGGGCCGGGCAACATCCGTCCAATGATTGATGACATGTTTTCAGCTTACCTTGATAGGCAGGCGTGCGGACAGGATTTTTCCACGCATATGCGATGGTTTGCAGTCGACCGTGATTGAATGGCAGGGGGCGGGCCGCATGGTGATCGAGCAGAAGAAATTCGCCCAACTGCAGCAAACCGCCTGGCCCCATGACACTGCGCCAACATCCTCGAAACACGCTTTGCGACGCGCCGATGGGTGATGGGCTCGACATCGCTGTGCACTGAAGTTTCGGCGAGTTTCAGGGAGGAGCCACTTCGCAAATTCGGGGACTCATATTGAGCGCCAGCAAAAGGCAGGCAAGGCGCTTGATTATCCTGCTCGAGAAATCCGCGGCAGTTCAATCCATCCTGATAACGGCCCACAGCAGCGAGAGCAGACGATTCTTCTAGGTATGCAAGCCGGAACCGGATTCGGCGGGCGTGGCTGATTGTCGTTGTGGAACCATGTTTTCATCAAGCAATCGCTCAATGCGCGCAAACACTTCAAAACGGGAAAACGGTTTTTTCATGAAATCATCTGCGCCGATGCGGGTGCCGAAGAACAACTCGGTCGCCTGTTCGTTACCGCTGATCATGATGACGGGAATATGGGCGGTTAACGGATCCTTGCGCAGGGTTCGCAGGGCGGCAAATCCATTGGCACCGGGCAAGATGATGTCGAGAAAGATCAGATCGGGGGTTTCTGTCCGGGCGAGGACGATGCCTGCTTCTGCATCCAGGGCTTCCAGGGTAATGAAGCCCGCCGACTGCAATATTTTCTTGAGTGCAAATATGATGGTGGGCGAATCATCAATAATCAATGCACGTGTTTCGTCACGTGCATTCACCCGGACATTGCGCCGGCGCTCCACTTTCTCCGGCGCATTGAAAGTCGGCTCCACTGATGGTTTGGGCGCGGTGTGCCCAAAGGAAAAAGTTGACCGAAGCCTATCCAGAATACCCACAATGAATCCCCCTCTTTGAATATTGCCTAGCTTAACCTGTACCCGCCCCATC
>JBBQDI010000141.1:0-5008 GCA_038319505.1 Burkholderiales bacterium | reverse complement strand
GCACGATGTTGTACTGGGTGATGCCTTCCGGGTTGTAATTGCGTTGCACGCGCACTTCAAACGCCGGGGGTGAGGTGGCAAGTCTGGCCAGCGGGCCTTTCAGGTCGTGCTGCAACGCAGTCTTATTAAGATTATTCAAGGCGGAAATTGCATTGCCGGTGGCAGCCGGGTCAGAGGCGTCGGCCTCCAGCAACAATACCGGTTCTTCGCCGCGCACCAGCTTCCGCGAAAAATCAGGCGGAATCGACACGATGAACTGGACATCGCCAATGGCCATGGCTTCGCGCGCATCGGCAATACTTGCAGGCGGCGTAAGCACATCGAAATAACCGCTGTTTTCCAGACTGGCGACAAAGCTGCGGCTATAGGCGCTTGGGCTGGCATCGAAGACCACGGTCGGCAAACGCTTGGGATCGGTGTTGATGGCAAAGCCGAACAGGATCAGCTGCATCACCGGGATGGCCACCATCATGGCAAAGGTGATGCGGTCGCGCCGCATCTGCACAAACTCCTTCAGCACGATGGCCCACAAGCGGTTCCAGGCAAGCGGGAAGCTCATGGTGGGGCATCCTCCACGTTTTCCATCAGCTGGATGAATACCTGCTCCAGTCCGGTTTCGGTCTGTTCGAACTTCAGGCCTTCAAGGCCGGCAAGACCCTGGGCGATCAACGGGCCATCCTGGCCGCTGACGCTGTAGAAGTTGCCCATGGCGACGACCTGTTGCACCCCCGGCAGCTTGCGCAGTCGATCAACCAGAACCGGGTTGTCGTCCTTGACGTCAAACGATGCCAGGCCGCTTTGGGCAATGAGTTCTTCCGGCGAGCCGGATACCAGCAGGTTGCCATAGGCGATGTAAGCCAGGCGGTGGCAGCGCGCCGCTTCATCCATGTAGTGCGTCGACACCAGCACGCTGATACCCTGCGCCGCCAACCGGTGAATTTCGTCCCAGAAATCGCGCCGCGCCTTGGGGTCAACGCCGGCAGTGGGCTCGTCCAGCAGCAGGAGTTGCGGACGATGGAGCATGCAGGCGGCCAGCGCCAGCCGCTGTTTCCAGCCGCCGGACAGCGTGCCCGCCAGCTGGTCCGCGCGGTCCGCCAGACCCAGGTCTTCCATGCCGGCTTGCACGGTCTGCTTGCGGTTGGGCATGGCATACAGGCGCGCGACAAAGTCGAGGTTCTCGCGGATGGAGAGGTCTTCGTAAAAACTGAAACGCTGGGTCATGTAGCCCACCTGTTTCTTGATCTCGGCGCTTTGGCTGCGCACGTCAAACCCGAGGCAGGTGCCGCTGCCCTCGTCCGGGGTCAGCAGGCCACACAGCATGCGAATGGAGGTGGTTTTGCCGCTGCCGTTGGGGCCGAGAAAACCGTAGATCTCGCCTTTTTCCACCTGCAGGCTCAAGTGGTTGACGACGCGCTTGGGGCCAAACGATTTGCTCAGGCCGTGCACATCGATGGCGTACTCGCCGCTCATTGCTTGGCGACGTTTAAAGAAACATCCACCGGCTGGCCGGGGTGCAACTGGGCAGCATCCTTGGGTTGCGGCCAGGCTTCCACCATATACACCAGCCGGTGGCGATTTTTCTCGCTGTATAAAACCGGCGGGGTGTATTCCGCAGTGGGGCTGATGAAGCGGATAGTGGCCGGCATGGAAGCCGGGCAGCCATCGCACCGAACTGCAACATGTTGGCCGGTACGCAATGCACCCAGACTGGTTTCCGGCACAAAGAAGCGGACCTTGATGTTTTCCGCAGGCAGGATGGAAACAATGACTTGACCCGGGCTCGCCCATTCACCCGTCCGGTAAAAGATGTCCTGCACTTGTCCTGCGACCGGGGACAGCTGCGATTTCTGGCCGAGCTTGATCGTGCCTTGATCAAGCACAGCCTGGCTGGCCAGCACCTGCGCCTGTGCACCGGCGCGTTCATCCTTGCGCCCGGGCAAGCGTGCAACTGCCAGCTGGGCTTTCATTTGTGCGAGAGTGGCGTCATCCCGGGCCAGTTGCGTGCGTGCCTGGTCAAGCGATTCGGCGCTGACGAACCCCTTGGCAACCAGCGCTTTCTGACGACTCAACTGCTCAGCCGACAGCGTGCGTCTGGCTTCTGCATCTTGTACCTGGGCTGCGATGGCCGCAATTTCAGGCGGGCGCTTGCCGGTGGCCAGGTTGTCAAGCTGGGCCTGAGCCTGGGCCAACTGGGCTTGGGCCTGACTGACGCTGGCCGCTTCGGTGGACTGATCCTGACTGAACAATGGCGCGCCGGTTTTGATTTCGTCCCCGCGCTGCACCGTCAACGATGTCAACTGCCCACTTTGCTGGGCGGCGACCAGGATGGGTTCGGCCTCGACATAGCCTTGAAACCGTTGCTCTTCGGCCGACTGGCAACCCGAAAGCGCAATGAGAAAAAACGTGAGAGAAAAGGCGCGCAGGTTCATTGGGCAGATTGATTCAAGAAAGAAGGTCAACGACGTGATGGCGCAATGATATTGACTGCATGGGTCCTCGTGGACACGTCAGATTCCACAGTTGTTCTCAGCGCGGCTTGATGGCGACCAGATCAATCAGTGCCGACATGCCGTGATGATGGCTGCCCTCAGTGATCATGGATTCGTGTTCGTGCAGATGCGTAATGTTCCAGTCGCCAAACCACTCGCGCAACAAATCGGCGGTATACATGTTGGCGGCGTTGCCAGGCCCGCCGGTGGCAAACTCGACCTGCTTCGGCGTGTAGCCCTGCAGGATCAGAACGCCGCCAGGTTTCAGGGTGCGGCGGATGCCCTCGATGATGCGGTCACGCTCGGGTGGCGGCACAAACTGGATGAAGATGGCGGCCACCAGGTCATAAGCCGCTTCCGGCCAGCCCCAGTTGAGGACATCGGCCTGCTCGAAATCCAGCGACACGCCGCGCGCCGTGGCCAGCTTGCGTGCTTTCTCCAGCGCGACCGGCGACACATCAATCGCATGCACCTGCACGCCCTGTTCGGCCAACCACACGCCATTGCGGCCCTCGCCGTCGGCGATGGCCAGCGCATGCATGCCCGGACGAATCAGCTCGGCCTGACTGGCCAGAAACACGTTCGGCGCAGTGCCAAAGATGTAGTCATCGGTGGCATAACGTTCGTTCCAGAAGTGCTTGCTCATGCTTACTTGGCGTTGGCGTCGAGCAACTTTTCAAGCTGAGCGGCCGGCACCATGCCCGGCACGCGTTGGCCATCGGCGAAGATCAGCGTGGGGGTACCGGACACTTTCAATTTGTTGCCGAGCGCAATGGTCTCGTCGACCGGATTGTTACATTTGCCGTCGTTGCTCGGCAGGACGTTTTTGGTGGTGTACTCCTCCCACGCCTTGTTGCGGTCGGGTGCGCACCAGATCTGTTTCGAAGCCTGCACTGCCCTGGGGTGCAGCCCTTCGATCGGATAGAGGAAAGTGTAGATCGTGATGTTGTCGACCTTGTCCAACTCCCCTTCGAACTTGCGGCAGTAGGGGCAGTCGACGTCGGAGAACACCACCAGCTTGCGCACACCATTTCCCTTGACGGTTTTGATCGCATTGTTAAGCGGAAGCGACGCCCAATTCACCGCCTGCAACTGGTTCAGACGCACTTGCGTCAGATTGCGGCGATTTTTCAGATCGATCACATCGCCCGTAATCACGTATAGACCCTTGGCGTCGATATACACCACCTGGCCATCGAGATAGACCTCGAACAAACCACTGTAAGGGGTTTGTTGAACCGAGCTGATTTGAGCGTTCGGAAACTGTTGCAGCAGCGCTTTGCGAATAACCGACTCATTGGCCTGTGCGGTCGCGGCGAACAGCAGGGTTGCGGCCAGCGCAAGGGAGGTGAGTTTCATGTAAGGCTCCAATCATTAATAAAAAATCAGGACATCGCTTCGCGAACCAGCGCTGCTTTCAACGGCGGCAGCTGGTTGACGAACTGCATCCCGGTATTGCGCAGCCATGCGGCCCGTTCGTCGGCAAACAGGTGGTGCAGTCCGTGCGTCAGTGCCTGCATGCGTTGCACCGGTTCGGCGCGTTCGCGGGCATAGCGTTGTAACACACGCACGTCACCACAATGAGTCCGGCGATGCCGGGCCAACACGGCGGCCAGCGTTTCGGCATCGCCAAATCCCAGGTTCACCCCTTGTCCTGCCAGCGGATGCACGCCATGTGCCGCATCGCCGATCAGCGCCACCCCCGCTGCCACAATAGTGTCGACGCGGATCAAACGCAGCGGGAATGCGGCAGCGGGCGTGAGCGCTTGCAGCGTGCCCAGCCTGGCGTGCCCCGCTGCCTGCACACGTTCGGCCAGCTCAACCGCATCCAATGCCAGCAATTCATTGGCGTGTGCCGTCTGAGTTGACCAGACCATCGACAAGCGGTTCCCCTTTAAAGGCAGCCACGCAAGAATATCGCTATCGAAAAACCATTGAAACGCCGTGCCGCGATGCGGAACTTCGCAAATAAAATTCGCCACCACACCACTCTGGCCATAGGGAGATGTCGTCGCACTCAAACCCGCCAGTTCGCGAACATGCGAAGCTGCACCGTCGGCGCCGACAACCAGGTCGGCTTCCAGAATCTGGCCATCCGTCAGCGTCAGCCGGGTATGGGGGGCGTTCCATCCTATCGTTTCAATTGCATTTGGGCACAGCACGGTCACGCTGCCATCCGCCAGCAGCGCTTGCCACAAGGCATGCTGCAAGCGGCCATTTTCGACTATGGTCGCCAGATGCGACACGCCGACTTCGTAGGCATCAAGCCGAAGCGCGCCGCGGGTATCGCCTGCCACGTCCATGCGAAACACCGGCTGGTTGCGTTCTGCGTCCATGCGTTGCCAGGCGCCCAGACGTTCCAGAAAGCGTTGGCTGACCGGGCCGATCGCGTAGATGCGCGTGTCCCAGAGGTCATCCGGCACGATAGGTGGCTGACGCTCGACCAGCGCGACCCGCAACCCCTGCCGGCCAAGTGCCAGCGCAGCAGCCGCCCCCACCAGACCGGCGCCAACGATGAC
>JBBQDI010000140.1:0-5017 GCA_038319505.1 Burkholderiales bacterium | reverse complement strand
TATGCGACGGCCAGAGCAGCTTCCCGCTCAACATCATGCAAAAGATGGCGCGCGGCGAACTCAACAACAGCGCACTTTCCGCGCTGACCGCACGCGAAATGGAAATTGTCGATCAGGTGAAGGAGGGACTTTCCAACAAGGCCATCGCTTTCAAAATGACGCTGTCGGAAAATACCGTGCGCAACCACCTGCGCAACATCATGGAAAAACTGGGCTTGCGCAACCGCGTACAGGTTGCCACCCTGGCACTAAAAGAAGACCACAAGCGGCACTAGTCATTTTTCGAATCAGGGAAGCAATCAAATAAAAACGGCGGCCACCACGGCCGCCGTTTTTATTTGATTCTTGCAATAAGATTCAACGCGCGCGCACTTCCGGTTCAGTTCGTGTGACCTCGGCCCACACACATATCTGCGCCTTACTCCACGGTGACGCTTTTTGCCAGGTTGCGCGGCTTGTCCACGTCGGTGCCTTTTTGCAGGGCGGCGTGATACGACAGCAATTGCAATGGAATGGTGTGGAGTATGGGCGAGAGTGCGCCATTGTGGCCGCCCGGCAACTTGATGACGTGGACGAAATCCGATTCCTCAAGATGCACGTCGCCGTCGGCAAACACAGACAACTCCCCACCCCGTGCGCGCACTTCCTGCAAGTTCGATTTCAGCTTTTCGATCAGTTGATCATTGGGTGCGATCGTGATCACCGGCATGTCTTCATCCACCAGCGCCAGCGGGCCGTGTTTGAGTTCGCCTGCGGGATAAGCCTCGGCGTGGATGTAGGAAATCTCCTTCAGCTTCAGCGCCCCTTCCAGGGCAATCGGATAATGCACGCCGCGCCCGAGAAACAGCGCGTGGTTTTTGTTGGCAAAATGATGTGACCAGGCTTCGACCTGCGGTTCCAGCGCGAGCGCCTGTTGCACTTTATTCGGCAGGCTTCGAAGCGCAGCGAGGTGCGCGGCTTCCTGTTCTGCGGTCAGCCGGCCGCGCAATTTGGCCAGCACCAGGGTCAGCAAGAACAAACCGGCCAACTGGGTGGTAAACGCCTTGGTGGAGGCGACGCCAATCTCGGGACCGGCACGGGTCATGAACTTCAGCCGCGACGCGCGTGTGAGTGCTGACTCCGGCACGTTGCAGATGGTCAGGGTTTTGTCCTGCCCCAGCGACTTGGCGTGGTTCAGCGCGGCAAGCGTGTCAGCGGTTTCGCCCGACTGGGAAATGGTGACGATGAGTGCGTCAGGATTGGGCACCGAAGTGCGGTAGCGATATTCGCTGGCGACTTCGGCATGCGCCGGAATACCTGCGATCTCTTCCAGCCAGTAAGTGGCCACTTTCGCTGCATGGAAGCTGGTGCCACAGGCGAGGAAGGTCACCGCGTTGACCTTGGCCAGCACTTCGGCCGCGTCGAAGCCGAACCATTCGGGCTGTATATGATCTTGCGCCACTGCGGTCAGCAGCGTGTCGGTCAACGCGCGTGGCTGCTCGTGGATTTCCTTTTGCATGAAGTGGCGATAATTGCCAAGTTCGGCCATGTCGGCCGACAGCTCGGAAATGTGCACGCTGCGGTCGGCCAAATTGCCTGCCGCGTCGTACACCGTCACCGACAATAACCCGATATCGGCCACGTCGCCCTCTTCCAGATACATCACGCGCTGGGTCACCGGCAGCAGTGCCGAGACGTCGGAGGCAATGAAATTTTCCTCGATGCCCAAGCCAATCAGCAATGGGCTGCCCTTGCGGGCACACACCAGGCGATTGGGTGAGTCTTCACTTACCACGCCGATCGCATACGCACCTTCCAGTTCTGCGACAGCAGTACGGGTTGCGGCCAGCAGGTCTTTCGACTGCCGGTAATACAATTCGACCAGATGGGCGATGACTTCGGTATCGGTTTCCGAAGTAAAGGCGAATCCGGCCGCCTTGAGTCGGGTGCGCAGGGCTTCATGGTTTTCGATGATGCCGTTGTGCACCACCGCCAGACGGCCGCTCACATGCGGGTGTGCGTTGGCCTCCGACGGTGCACCATGCGTGGCCCAGCGGGTATGCGCGATGCCAAGGTGGCCGTGCACGTTCTGCGCCGTGCAATCCTCTGTCAGCGAGGCGACGCGACCGACGCTGCGCACGCGCTTGAGGCCGCCATTGATAATGACCAGGCCCGCCGAATCATAACCACGGTATTCCAGCCGTCGCAGCCCTTCGAGCAGGATGGGAACGACGTTACGCTGCGCAACCGCGCCGACAATACCGCACATGATTAGTCTTCCTTTTTCTGTTTGACCGGACGCGTCCAGCCGCTGATCGTGAGCTGTTTCGCCCGTGACAGGGTGAGCTCACCAGCAGGTGCATTTTGGGTCAAGGTCGTGCCGGCGCCCAAAGTCGCGCCTTTGCCTACCGTGACCGGCGCCACCAGTTGGGTGTCGGAGCCCACAAACACATCGTCCTCGATCACCGTGCGGTGCTTGTAGGCGCCATCGTAATTGCAGGTAATCGTGCCGGCGCCGATATTGACCTTTTTGCCCATGGTGGTGTCACCCACATAGGACAGGTGGTTGACCTTGGAGCCCTCGTCAATCTGGCTGTTCTTGATCTCGACGAAGTTGCCTACATGCACGTCGCGCGCCAGGCTGGTGCCTGGTCGAATACGTGAAAACGGTCCGAGTCGATTGGCTTCACCGATCTGGGCATCGTCGATCAGGGTAAATGCATCGATGCGCGTATGGGCGGCCACGTTGGCATTGCGTAGCACGCAGTTAGCGCCCACTTGCACATTATCGCCCAGTGTCACGTGGCCTTCGAAAACACAGTTGACGTCGATCACCACATCGCGCCCACAGACAAGTGTGCCCCGCACATCCAGCCGCGCCGGGTCCATCAGGGTCACGCCAGCATCGAGCAAGCCTTGAGCAATCTCGTTCTGGTGGATGCGTTCGAGCGCGGCCAGTTGCGCTTTGCTGTTCACCCCCAGCACTTCCCATTCGAAAGCCGGCTGATGCGTTTCCACTTCCAGTCCGTCCCGTACCGCCAGCGCGATGATGTCGGTCAGGTAGTACTCACCTTGCGCGTTTTCATTTTTCAACTCGGCAATCCAGCTTTTGAGGTGGCGGGTCGCTACTGCGAGAATCCCGGTGTTGACCTCGTGTATCGCGCGTTCGGTGGGCGTCGCATCCTTATGCTCGACAATGCGCGTGACCCGGCCATTGTCGCGCACGATGCGGCCATAACCGTCCGGATGCGCCAGATTCACGGTAAGCAACCCCAGCTTGCCCGCCTGCGCAGCCGCTACCAGCGGCTGCAGGGTATTCGTTTGCGTCAGCGGCACATCACCATATAGCACCAGCGTCACACTGTCGTCAGAAAGCTGGGGCAACGCCTGCTTCACCGCATGGCCGGTACCGTGCTGTTCTGCCTGCAGCACGAATCTCAGCATGTCGTCAGCCATCGCCTGCGGCACTGCCTCACCCCCGAACCCATACACCACACAGGTTCGCGCCGCGCCCAGTTCATGCGCTGTATCCACGACATGGCCAAGCAGGGATTTGCCCGCCAGTTTATGCAGCACCTTGGGTAGATCGGAACGCATCCGGGTCCCTTTGCCCGCTGCAAGAATCAGAATTTCAAGCGAGGAGTTCATGTGTTTCTATCTGAAAAGTGATTCGCATCCGGGAAATGGATGCGTAAGCTGCGCAGCAAGTATAAAGCCTGGGCGTGACGGCCCAAATGAAAAAAGGCAGCTATCAGGCTACCTTTTACATGTCGGCGGGTTCGAGACCGAAAAGTCATTTCATTGGCGGGCCGTCAAATACAGCCTAATGTACTTGCCACCATTCGAGATCAACCTGAGTCCCCCCATTCTGAGGAATCTCAGATATACCCCGCTTCTTTCATGCTCTGTTCGAGCATTTTAAAGTCCGCACCCTTTTCGTCAACAAAGCTGCCCAGCTTTGCGACGATGGCCTTTTGCAGTTCCTGGATGATCTCGGGTTTGAGCGAGATGACAGCGGCCCTCAGCTTGTTTCTATCCTCCTCACTCAATTCGTTGCTCGCCACCAGGGTGAAGCCGGGCGAGGCGGGCAAGGGATACCATATCTCGTACTTGTCCTTCTCCTTCTCCACCAATGCCTTGGCCGGCTTGCCGCCCAAGCCACCCGCCTGGGCGTAATTCCGCTCCATGGCCAGGATCACATCTTCCTGCGTTTTCACATTGAAAATCGTTGGGTTCTCATTCTTTTGCTTGAGAATGTGGCGCCCGAGTACGTCAGGCAACGATTCTTTCTCGGTCAGCGCAACCGTTGTGACCGTTGCACCCTTGCGGCGAACCAGAACCACGCTGATCAGGTCCTTGACCCGCGCGATCGGGGTATACCCCTTGTTGAATGCAGCGACTGCCACCGTTGGTGGTGCGAAATAGAGGTCCATCCGGCCATTTTCCAGAGAGCGGTTGATGCTCTTCAGCGTGCGGTACATGGTCAGCGAGGGCTCCCGTCCCACGGCTGCCGCAAGAGCCTGGGCAAACGGTTTAGCCACAGCCCGAAAATCATCCCGGAACATGTCGGCTGTCCCCGTGCCCGGATAGATTCCAATGCTCAGTTCAGGCACGCTGGCATAAGACACGAGTGGAAGAGCAGGCAGCAGCGTAAGGCCGGCCAGAAAAGCGCGTCTTTTCATTTCGATTACCTGTATATAAATGTTACGAAATTTCTACTTCAACCTATACGGCACATTTGAGAACATTCTTGAATAAGCGTTACCGTTTTTTGCTTTGGTCCAATGTCCGGCAATTGGATGCTTCAGGCGGGAAATGCCACACCACAATAGAAGCAATCCTTTGATGCCACGCGCTTTGCCGCAGGCCAGCTTGATTCTGACGCGTCCAGACAGCGTCCACTGATCATGGATTACAGCGATCGAAGCAACAGTGGTCCATAATCACCATTTATGCCATCGATATTTGAAGCGTCCAGGCATGGGTGAGCGCATGCTTTCAATTTCTTCCATAAAAAACGGGGACCGAAGTCCCCGTT